>CAIUXU010000177.1 GCA_903903205.1 uncultured Syntrophobacterales bacterium | reverse complement strand
GATCCTTCGGATGGGAGGTCGTGAAGCGGATTCTCCCGATCCCGGAGACCTTTCCGATGGCACGGATCAACTGCGTAAAATCGAGATCCCCTGGCAGCGTCTGTCCATAAGAGTTCACATTCTGCCCGAGCAGAGTGACCTCCCGGATACCCTGGGCAGCCAGCATTTCAACCTCGCGAAGAATATCCGTCAGCGGCCTGCTCTGCTCACGCCCCCGAAGATGCGGAACGACGCAGTATGCACAAAAGTTGTTGCACCCCTGCATGATCGTCACAAAGGTGCTCACCGCCCCCGCTGCGGGTTGCGCCTGAATCTCCAGCGAACCGACCCGGTCGCAGAATCCCGTCTCGACAATCCGTCCTTTTTTCCGCTCCAGTTTACCGACCATTTCAGGTAGCCGGTGGATCTGGTGAGTGCCGACAACCAGATCCAGGTACGGAACCCTGCGAAAAAACCGTTCGCCCCACTGCTGGGCAAGGCAACCGGCCACACCAATCAGGAGGCGCGGGTTTCTCTCCTTCATCTCCCGGAAACGCCCCAACTGACTGTAAATCTTCTGCGCTGCCTTCTCGCGGATACTGCATGTGTTTACAAGGATCAGGTCCGCCTGCTCCGGATCGTCCGTCGCCCCGTATCCCGACTCCTCTAACAGAACCGCCATCTTCTGCGCATCCTGCACATTCATCTGGCAGCCAAAAGTTTGAATATAGAGCTTTTTCTTTCCCAAACCGACTCTTCCTCATCAAAACACTCGGAACTGAATTAATATAGGAAGGAGGGATAGTCAACAGCTTTTTATGGAATTGAGGGATCTTTTTTATAGATCGCACTCCGGCAATTGACAAAAAGGCATTCCTGAGTCATGATGCCCTCCGATGAATCAGGGTCCGATGTATTTTCCAAGATTGGACACATTGCACATCCGTTCATCCGACGGGAAGGAGAAGAATAGATGAGACTCTCATGGGACGATTACTTTCTGAAGATGGCCGAAACCGCATGCCTCCGCTCAACCTGCCTGCGGGCGCAGTTCGGGGCCGTTCTGGTCAGAAACCACACCATCATCAGCACCGGTTACAACGGCGCCGCCGCAGGTGTCCGAAGCTGCCTGGAGCGGGGGGAGTGCGTCAGGGACCGACTCCATATTCCCAGTGGCGAACAATACGAGATCTGTCATTCGGTTCATGCAGAGGCGAACGCGATCATCCGCGCAGACTTCGACTTGATGGAAGATGCCACCTTGTATATCTTCGGTCTTCAAAAACAGAAGCCCCGCAGCGGGATGCCCTGTTTCATGTGCTGGCGGATGATCTTCAACGCCGGCATCGGCCAAGTTGTGTTTCTCGACGAAGAGGGACAGAAAAAGATGGTCAACGTCAAGGTAGTCGACCGTAGCCGCATCCTCTCCTATGCCGCACCGGAGCCCTAAATTTCATTGGTCTTGTGCCTGCTGGGGATGCTGCGGGGGACGGCCATTTCAGATAAAAAAACAGGGGGCGGAATTTCTTCCTAACCCACTGTTTTTATTCTTTATACAATTTGTTCCCCCTGGCCATGCCGTTGCACCTGTATCGTCATCAGGGCCCCTGCACTCCGAGACCGACAGCGGGGCGGGGATCGGGTCGCTGTAGCTGGAGATCGCCGATAAGGGTGTCCGGGTTGCGAACGATACTTTCTATCACGGTACGGTAGTCCGCAAGGATCCGCAGGGCAGTGGCCGCCGCAAAGAGATCGGCATTGCAGTCCAGTATGCAGCGGAGTCCGGCCACAGTCGTTTGAATATCGAGCACCAGATCGAAGAGGGCGACACAGGGGTCGAACTCGAGCGGCTCGACGGTGACGTCGGCAAATTCGCGGGGGCCGCAGGGCAGGTTCCGGAGGTCGAAAAGGACCTGGAACAGGGGCGAGTAGGCAAGGCTCCGTTCAGGCCGCAGCACATCGACCACTTTCTCGAAGGGGATATCGGCGTGACCGTAGGCCGAAACGGCGGTCTGCCGCACCCGCGAGAGCAGGTCGCGAAAGGCAGGGTTGCCGGAGCAGTCCGTTCGCATCACCAGCGTGTTCACGAAAAGGCCGATAAGGGGTTCGGTTTCGACAGGGGTGCGGTTCGCCATTGGGCAGCCGACTGCGATGTCGCTGCTGTCGCTGTAGCGATGGAGCAGGGTTTGAAAGGCGGCAAGCAGGGTCATGAAGAGTGTCGCATTCTCCTGGCGGCTCAAGGCCTCGACGGCAGCCATCAGTTCCCGCGGCAGCGTGAGGGTTTCGCGCCTGCCCCGGTAGGTCTGACAGGCAGGTCGCGGGTGATCCGTGGGAAGCGATAAAGGGCCGGAGAGTCCCTGGAGATGTTCTTTCCACCAGGCGAGGCCCGCGGTGTCAACACCGGATCGCTGCCAACGGACATAATCGGAGTACTGAACGGTCAGTTCCGGGAGAGCGGACTCCTGGTAGATGGCGGCAAATTCAGAAAGAAAGACGCCGGCGGACCATCCGTCGAAGGCGATGTGATGGATAATGAGGATGAGGCAATGGTCGTCGGGCGCAAGCTGAACGAGTGTGATGCGCAGGACCGGGTCCCGGGCCAGATCAAAGGGACGCTTCATGTCGGCGGCCGCGAGTTTCCGGACCGCATCGAGACTGCCGGCTGTGCGAAAAGCGACAGCCATGGGGTACGGTGGATGGATCTCCTGCCGTAGCGCTCCCTTGCCGAGGTGATAGGTGGTGCGGAGGATCTCGTGACGCGCCACGATGCCGTTAATCGTCTGCCCGACCCGGAAGAGATCGAGGGGGCCGCGAAATCGAAAAATGGCGGTGCGGGTATAGGGGCTGCTGTCGGCATCCATCTGTGCGATAATCCACATGCGCTCCTGAGGGGAGGAAAGAGAAACCTCGCCTGAAGGCGGTTGATGCAGGAGCGGCGGCCGGGTCGGGCCGCTGTAAGAGGCGATTGCCGCGGCGAGCCCTTCGACGGAGGGTGCCGCAAAGAAGGCAAAAATGGGGACCTCAGCGCCCCTGTCCCGGCGCACGCGCGCAAGCATTTGCGCAGCCTGGAGGGAGTCGCCGCCCAGATTCCAAAAGGTGTCAAGAACGCCGATCTCCCCCTTACCGAGGAGGTCACGCCAGAGGCGGGACAGGTCCTCCTCGAGGGCCGTCCGGGGGGCAACGAAAGGGGCGCGGCTTTCGAAGCTGATGCCCAACTTGTCGGCAAGACCGATCCGCTGCGGCTTGCCGGTGGGCCCTTTGGGAATCTCAGTCAGGATGAGAATGGCGCGGGGGACCTTGAAGTCGCTGAGGCGCTTTGCCGCAAATGCCTGAAGCTCCGGCTCGGAGACAGTGCCGCCGGGACGAAGGACGACGGCCGCGGCAACTTCCTCGCCAAACCGCGAATCGGGGACGGCGAAGGCGAGCGCCTGGGCAACGGCGGGATGGTCCAGCAGGACTTCATCGATTTCCCGCGGCGAGATCTTCTCCCCCCCGCGGTTGATGATCTCCTTCGTGCGGCCGCTGAGGAAAAGATAGCCGTCGGCGTCAAGAAACCCCAGATCGCCGGTGCGCAACCACCCGCCCGTAAAGGCCTCGGCATTGGCCGCGGCGTTGTCCGCATATCCCGGGGTGACGTTGGCGCCGCGGATGACAACCTCACCGCGCTGACCGGCGGGAAGGAGATCGCCCGCCTCATTCATGATCGTGACGTCGAGACCGGTGGCAACGCCCACCGAGCCGGGTTTGCGCACCAGTGGTGGCAGTGGATTGCAGCACATCTGGTGGGCCGCTTCGGTCATGCCGTAGGCCTCCAGGACCGGGGCGGCAAAGGCCCCTTCGATTTCGGCCATGAGCTGCGGCGGCAGCGCCGAGGAGCAGGAGCGGACGAAGCGCAGCGGGCAGGCGGCGATGATATCGCCATAGGCAGCGCTGCGATCAAGGATGGTCTTGTGCATGGTGGGAACGGCGGTGTACCAGGTGGGATGAAATGCCTGCAGCCATTCGAAAAATCGCTCTGTCGCCAAACCGGTAGTACAGACAACGCTCGCCCCGGCAGCGAGGGAGGAGAGGACGGCACCGGCCAGGCCGTGGATATGGAAGAGCGGCATTACATTGAGACAACGGTCTCGGTGCGAAAGATCCAGCGAGTGGCGGATGTGATGCGCCGAATGCCAGAGATTCGCGTGGGTAAGAACGACGAGTTTCGGTCGTGAGGTCGTGCCGGAGGTGTACAGTAGAAGCGCGGAGTCATCCGGTACGGCAGGGCCGCTGGGGGCAGTTTCGCAGACCGGCGCGTGGTGGTGCAGGGTAAAGGCGCAGCAGGGCCCGCCTTCGAAAGCGTGGAGTGTTAGGATCGGGATGTCCATTGCCAGCGCCACTGCCAGCGCCGGCGATGTGCTGCCTTCACCGACCACGAGGGCCTTGGGCTTCAAGTCCGCAAGGAAGAAGGCGAATTCCGCTTCGCGATGGGCAGGGTTGAGCGGGGCGCTGACGGCGCAGGCGGCGACAGACAGAAAGAGCGCCGCCATCTCGGGACCGTTGTCGACGACCATGGCGACCCGATCGCCGGCACCGATGCCGATAGAGCGGAGGATCCGGGCGGTGGACGTCATCGTGTCGAGAAGATCGGCATAGCTTCCTGGAAGACGCCCGGGGGCGAGCAGCGCGATGGCTTCGGGATGGCACTGTGCGGCATCGGCCACGAGGGCGGCGACGGTGCGGGCAGCCCCGGCCGAGGAATCGATATCACTGATATGGCATTGATTTTTCATGGCAGGAGTATAGAAAGAAGGGGCTTGCCTGTCAATTGGATTTTGGCCATTGCCGCTCGGACATTCCCCAAAAATGCCACCTTTCATCCCGTACTCGTTCATTCACCGTGATGACCCCAATAGCAACTTTGTATTGAACGGCGGATTTATTGAACCGGTGCCCTAAGGGCAACTGCCGCGTCGCCTCGCCCGCTTTTCTCAAGCCCTATGGCGACGAAGCCCGATGTTTTCATCTCCTCTACGAACTCGCGTTAGTAGCATAGCCACCTAATGGAATGTCGGTTCCCTATTTTGAGCAGATCCGTACTCGATCCCGTAACTCTCTCGGTATAGTTTCTTTAATTCGACACAAAGACCCGATAGCGTGGCAAGTGACTCCTCGATCTTGTGGATGGTAAGATGTAGCTCCTTGATATATTCCTCTCCGAGTATATGGTTGCTACATCTACCCCAGCCATCCTGTAATCGCCTGAGATCCGACTCTTGCCTTATGATCATCTTCTTGGCCCATTCGATGTCGTGGGCGAACTCTTCTGGCGTGGGGTAGTACATCTCTATTTATCTCTTCCTCCCTTCGTCGGGTGCTTTCATGGTGGAAGCCTCTATAAGCGCCTCCCTGATAGCCCATTTGTTGCTTGGCGAGAAACCACCGGTTGTCTATTTGACGGAACGTACTGGGAGGGCCCGGTAGTCGTAGCCGTAGGATTGGTGAAGCCAGACCCGTAGGCCACTGCTGAAATTGAAGTAGGCAGCATCGGAACCGCGTGTTTCGGAAGCCCACGCCCAAGTACAGGAAAGACGGATCAATTCCGTTAAATGTACACTGTTTCCACAAGCAGACTGATACGTCTTAGAATTATCATACACCCTCTCCAGTTCATCCTGCGTTGGCATCCGCCAATCAGTATAGCCACCGCCCCGATAGTTCTCACAGTAGGCCTTGGCGCTTTGCCATTCGATATTCGCCCCGTTGTCACTCGCCGCCCACATGAGGTTTGTTCGCGTGTCCAGGACCGTCCCGTTGCTATAGGAGATGAAGTGACCATCACGGATGGTCTTCTGACTATCTTGAAAAGTTACTCCTTGATAAACTGCCCTGCGGGGCGTGAGTTGCTCTTTAGTAAGGTTCAAAACTCTTTTCAGGGCGTTGACATCACCCACCGCAGTGTTTTTCGCCTCCGGATATTTGCTCACAAGACTCTGCCATGCCGCAGAAGCCATGTCCTTCCCATAGGGGGAGGCAACAATCTTCTGGTAGGTCGTAATATCCTGCTCGATGGCTGCCACCCTTCTGGCCTCAGCCTCTGCCTTGAGTTTGGTAATCTCGACTTGGCGCTTCCGTTCTTCTCCCTCACGTTGTTTTCTCAACTCTTCGAGCTGTGTTGCTTCTTTTTCTTTCTGCTCGACCATCGCCAGCATCCCTTGAAGGCTGTCCTGCGCACCTGCTGCCGAGGTGCCGAGCCGAGATTTCATTGCCGCTATCTGTGCGTCAAGTTCCGCTACCTCACGTTCTTTCCTGCTGATTTCGGCCTGTTCCTTCTCCTTGGTCTTAGCGGCATCTGCTTCCATCCTCCTGAGCCGTTCCAGTTCAGCCTGTCGAGCCTGACTATCAGCCGCAAGACCTTGTAGGCGACCTTCCTGCTTCAGAAAGAAGACGTATTCGCCACCTTCCTGCCCACCGACACCATAGAGTCCACCCAACTGCGGGAACTGTTCCGCATTTTGTGCGACTCCGGATTTAACGGCTGGGAAGAGGTCAGAGGGGATGAGATGCGGCTTCTTGTTATCCTTGAGGGCAGCAACGAGGAAGTGAGAAAAGACGCTGTTTCCTCCGAACCCGGCATCCGATACCGGTTCGAGACCACCACTGGTGATGGCTTGACGTGAAGAGAGCTGGTATGCCTTCTTGATGACGGCATCGGTAACTACCGGTAGTGTACCCCTCTGTCCACGGAAGAAGTCACCGGCAAAGCAGGAATCCGATACGAGGAGGATGTGCTTGGCCTTAATGGCATCAACATTGAGATAGTTTTTGACATCGTGGTTGCCGATCCATGCCGAGGCATCTTGGAGACCGCTTTCTACCGGAACCCAGCTCCCCGACTTCGTGATGGTATCCATGTTCCCGTGACCGGCATAAAAGAT
>CAIUXU010000176.1 GCA_903903205.1 uncultured Syntrophobacterales bacterium | reverse complement strand
CACCTCGATTTCGATCTGGAACTGGCCAAGAAGCAGTCGAACGAAAATCCCGTCTATTATGTTCATTACGCCCATGCCCGGATCTGCAGCATCCTCCGGATGGCAGCCGAACGGGGGATTGCGGCGCCGGCAGCGGGCGAGGTGGACTCCTCCCTTCTGCGGCTGCCGGAGGAGATCGAACTCATCAAGGCAATCACCCGCTTTCCCGAGGTGGTTGGAGGGGCAGCGCGGACGCTGGAGCCCCATCGCCTTACCTTTTACCTGAACGATCTGGCGGCCCTTTTCCACAGCTACTACAACCGAAACAAAGTCATATCCGGAGACGGTGCGCTGACCGGTGCGCGGTTGTTTCTGGTCAGCTCCGTGCTCACGGTCCTGAAGAATGCCCTGAACATGCTGGGGGTTTCCACACCGGAGAACATGTAGCGGTATAGCCATGGCGGTGAAAAACAGGCGCACCTTAGAACTCAAGCTGGGAAAACTGGGGCTGATCCTGTTTGTCGGCGGGATCTCCGCGTTGCTCTTTTCGATGTTTCTTCTGGGTATCCTTGTCGGCAGGCACATGGATACCTATTCGGAGAAGTATTCCGCTGGCATGACCGATCTGATTTATGATCGTCTTTTTGCGTCTTCGCCGCAAAGGGGAGGGACTCCACCATCGGCTGAAGCGGCCGCAAAGAGCGAACTGGCCGCTGGTGAAGAGGACTTCGGCCTGACTTTTTATGACACCCTGGCGGGCACAAAGAGGGTGACGGCGACGGTCAAAAAGGTCGGCGCGGTGAAGGATACGCCCCCAGTCTCCGCGCCACCCAAAGCTTTGACGGGCAAACATGAGATGTCGGCGCTGGCGGCGGTATCCGCCGATACGACGACAGAAAATAGAGATCTCCCGGTTCCCGACGGGAAAGGGGATGGGAAGAAAAAGACAAGCCTGCCGGAAAAGAGAGCGGCAACGGAGTCCGGTGCAAAAGTTGCCGCGGTCCCGCCGGTTGGAGGAGGGACGACGGATGGGAAGGCAGCCTTGGAGAAGGGGCGTTTTGAGATTCAGGTAGCCGCTTATCAGGAGAGCTGGAAAGCGGAACAGATGATGGAGAAATTGAGCCCTCTGGGTTTTTCAGCGAAGATGGTGATGAAGGAGCTTCCCGGCAAAGGCACCTGGTTTCGCGTGATCATCGGTGGTTTTGAAAACCGGGAAAAAGCGAAGGCGGCGGCCGATAGGATTGCCGGAAAAATCCGCGGAGTGAAATGTGTGATCCGCTCCTCCGGGAAAAACGGAGGAAATTGAGAATGGGACCGGAAAAAAATGTTTGAGAATCTTACCGATAAACTCGACGCCATCTTCCGAAAACTGAAGGGGTGCGGACGTCTGGACGAGGAGAATATTCAGTCGGCCTTGAAGGAGATTCGCATGGCTCTGCTCGAGGCCGATGTGAATTTCCGGGTCGTGCGGGATTTCATCGAGGAGATCCGTCTGCGGGCCGTCGGGCAGGAGGTCCTGGAGAGCATCACTCCCGGACAGCAGGTGGTCAAGATCGTGCATGACCGGCTGGTTGAGCTGATGGGCGGGGTGAGCAGCCAGCTAAAATTCGGCAGCCGCATCCCGGCGCCGATCATGCTGGCCGGTCTTCAGGGTTGCGGAAAAACGACCACCGCGGTCAAACTGGCGCGCCTGATCGCCGCCCAGGGCAAGAAAGTTTATCTGGTCTCCGCGGACGTTTACCGGCCGGCCGCCATGGAACAGTTGAAGGTTTTGGGTCAGCAGATCGGGGCCGGAATCTTCGATGCCGCCGGTTCGCAGGATCCTGTCGCGATCTGCGTGCAGGCTGTGGAAGAGGCCAGGCGGAACGGTTATGAGGTTATCATCATTGATACCGCAGGGCGGCTCGCCATCGATGCGGTGATGATGGATGAGCTCAAAAGAATCAAAGCGTTGATCCATCCCTCGGAGATACTTTTCGTGGCGGATGCGATGACGGGGCAGGATGCGGTGAATGTCGCGGCCCGCTTCGATGAACTCCTGGGCATCGATGGCGTGATCATGACGAAGATGGACGGGGATGCCCGCGGCGGCGCGGCCCTGTCGCTCAAGGCCGTCATCGGCAAACCGATCAAGTTCATCGGCGTCGGCGAGAAGATCGAGGCCCTGGAGCTCTTCCATCCCGAACGGATGGCCTCTCGGATACTCGGGATGGGTGATGTCCTGACCCTTGTGGAAAAAGCCCGGGAGGTGGTGGATGAGCGGGAGGCGCGTGCGCTGGAACAGAAGATCCGGAAGAATGAATTCACCCTGGAAGACTTCCGGAGCCAGTTGACCCAGATCCGGAAGATGGGACCGCTGCAGGAGATCCTCGGCATGATCCCGGGGATGAAAAAGATAAATGCCATCAAGGGGATGACGCCGGAT
>CAIUXU010000175.1 GCA_903903205.1 uncultured Syntrophobacterales bacterium | reverse complement strand
TCTACAAAATGCCCATTTCCCAGTATCCTCCTATCGCCCCGCCGGCCATTGCCATTGATGCCTTTTTTCCCGGCGCTTCAGCGGAGACGGTGGAAAATACCGTAACCCAGATCATTGAGCAGAAGATGACTGGTCTGGACGATATGCTCTATCTCTCCGGCACCAGTTCTTCGTCCGGTGCATCCCGTGTCGAGATGACCTTCGCCCCTGGAACAGATCCGGATATCGCCTGGTCCAAGGTACAGAACAAGCTGCAGCTTGCCATGGCCAGCCTTCCCGATGTGGTGCAGCGCTCCGGTGTAAAAGTCAGCAAATCCACCAGAAACTTCCTGATTATCGTCGGGTTGACTTCGGAAGATGGCAGCATGAGCGGCGAAGACCTGCGTGACTATGCTCAGTCGAATCTTGAAAAGATACTTTCCAGGGTACGGGGAGTCGGCGAAGTGATGAATTTCGGCACCCAATTCAGCATGCGGATCTGGGTCAACCCCGACAAGCTGACCAATTACCACCTGACCATGGAAGATGTGATTCTGGCGCTCAAGGCCTACAACGTCGAGGTCTCCGCCGGTCAGTTCGGCGGTGCGCCGGCCGTGGAAGGTCAGCGTTTGAACGCCGCCATCATTGTTCAGCATCTGCTCCATACCCCGGCGGAATTCTCCGCCATCCCCATCCGTACCAATCCGGACGGTTCGGTGGTCCGGATCAGGGACATCGGCCGGACGGATCTAAGGGCCGAGCGTAGCGATATCGTGAGCTATTATAACGGCAAACCCTCCGCAGCCATGGCCATTCGTCAGGCTGCCGGCGCAAATGCTCTGGATACCGCCAATAACATCAAACAAAAATTGGAGGAGATGAGCCGCTACTTCCCTTCCGGCATGAAAGTGATTTACCCCTACGATACCACGCCGTTTACCAAAGTGGCCATCGAGGAAGTGGCCAAAGCCCTTTTTGAAGCGATCCTTTTGGTATTCGTGATCATGTACCTTTTCATGGGCAATATCCGGGCTACCCTGATTCCCACCATCGCCGTGCCGGTGGTGCTGCTCGGAACCTTCGCCGTCCTTGGTTTTTTCGGTTTTTCCATCAACATGCTCACAATGTTCGCCATGGTGCTGGCCATCGGGCTCCTGGTGGATGATGCCATAGTGGTTGTGGAGAACGTGGAGCGGATCATGTCCGAGGAAGGACTCTCGCCCCGGGAGGCCACGGCCAAGTCGATGGGCGAGATCACAAGCGCCCTGATCGGTATCGGTTTGGTGCTCTCTGCGGTCTTTGGTCCCATGGCCTTCTTTCAGGGATCCACTGGTGTTCTCTACCGCCAGTTTTCCGTGACCATCATCGCTTCCATGCTCCTTTCGGTACTCGTAGCTCTGATTCTGACCCCGGTCCTTTGTGCGTCATTCCTGAAGCCCATACCTGCCGGTCATGAACCGGCGGATAAAACGGTCTTTTTCCTGCGCCCATTTTTTCGATGGTTTGATCGGACTTTTGCACGGACCAGAGACATCTATGTGGGTATCGTCGGACGATCCTTTTCAAGAGCAGCGCGATACACCGTGTTGTACCTTTTGATTATAACGGCAGTGGGATTTCTCTTTCATCGAATGCCCACCTCCTATATTCCTGATGAGGATCAGGGCATCCTGCTGGTCCAGGCCATATTGCCGCCTGGTTCAACCCTGGAGCAGACTGAAAAAATCATGAACAAGGTAAGAGATCATTTTCTGGAGAATGAGAAAGACGGGGTGGGATC
>CAIUXU010000174.1 GCA_903903205.1 uncultured Syntrophobacterales bacterium | reverse complement strand
GAATCAATGTGCTGAGAGGCTGCACGGGCGACGTGAAAGAGGTCGCCGAAGGCTGGCTTGCCGGAACCCTGAAGGATTCGGGAATCGCCTGCGACCTGCACGAGCATGGATGCCATGAATCATGAGGGATTCCGCGCAAACCCCCAAGAAGGATTTCTCAATCAACAGGGATATGAATGATCATGAAACAGCCGACCTTGGGCCGCGGAAAAAGGATCGGCGGGAGAAAAGATGAAATCATATCGGGAACGGATAATGAGGTGCCCGCGCCTGGGCGGGGAGGTGCCGTTTTCCTACTGCGAACGGGAGGCAGGGGATCTTCCCTGCCATCAGGTCGTCCGCTGCTGGGAGGCCGGCTTTTCGGTTGAGGAATACCTGCGCGAAACCCTGATGCCAGAGGCCTGGGAGCGCTTCTGCGGGCAAACCCCGAGGGACCCGGATGCCAATTTACGAATATGAATGGGATTCCCCGTTCTGGGCGGAAGTCACCCGCGACGTCATGGGTGACGAGGGGATTCGTAGTGCGTATGACTGAATACAATAAGGAGTGATGACAATGGAGAAAAGAAGAAGGATCGTGGTTGTCGGAGGTTCCGCCGCCGGACCCAAAGCGGCGGCAAAGGCCAGAAGAATCGATAACGATGCCGAGGTGATCATCCTGCAGAAGGATGCGGATCTCTCGATGGCCTCCTGCGGCTATCCCTATTACGTCGGAGGGTTCTTCGACGACCGGAACATGCTCATCTGCACGCCCACGGGGGTGACACGGAACCCCCAGTTCTACTTCAATGCAAAGGCGATCGATGCAAGGGTGAATACCGAGGTGACCGCCATCGACCGGGCGGGGCGAACCGTATTGTTCCGGGATACGGTGACGGGTGAAACGGGTGAACTGACCTACGACAAGCTGATTATGGCCACCGGTTCCATCTCCCGGATACCTCCCGTTCCGGGTGTGGATCTGGAGGGGATCACTACGCTCCAATCCATGAAAGACGCAGATTTTCTCCGCAAAATAGGTGATGAGGGGAAAATCAAAAAAGCGGCGGTCATCGGCGGTGGCCTGATCGGGATCGAGACTTGTGAGGCCCTTCAACTCGCCGGCATCGAGATCACCGTGATTGAGCTTCTTCCGCAGTTGCTGACTTTTCTCGATTGGGAACTCGCAAAGTTGGTGGAAAACCATGTGAGGAGCAAAGGAGCAAACGTCATCACCGATAATGGCATCGCAGCGTTTCTCGGCGAGAATGGGAAACTGACGGGGGTCAAGCTCCAGAACGGGACGGAACTTTCCTGCGAGCTGGCGGTCGTCGCAATCGGAGTCCGCCCCAACGTGAAGCTGGCGCAGGAGAGCGGGCTCGAAATCGGGGAGACGGGCGGGATCAGGGTCAACGAATACATGCAGACCACAGACCCCGATATCTATGCCGTTGGGGATTGCGTGGAGACGCTCAACCGGATCACCGGGAGAAAGGTCCTGGCCCCCTACGGCGATCTGGCGAACCTCCAGGGACGTGTGGCGGGGGAAAACGCCGCCTCCGAAAATTGTGTGACCTTTCCCGGAACGATCCAGACGGGGATTTGCAAGGTCTTCGATTACACGGCGGGTTCGACCGGCCTCTCCGAAGCGAATGCAAAGCGACTGGGATACGACAATATTGTTACCGTCATTAACGCCAGCCCCGACAAACCGGGTTTCATGGAAGGGAAGCTCCTGGTGACGAAGCTCGTCGCGGACAAAAAGACAGGAATGATCCTCGGCGCCCAGTGCATCGGCCCCGGCAACGTGAACCGGCAGATTGCCCAGTGGGCGATGGCCATCCAGGGACACCTGACAGTAGAGGATGTCGTCAACGCCGATCTTCCTTACGCACCTCCCTTTTCGCTGGCGATCGACCACGGCATCGCCACGGCGCACATTCTGCAGAACAAGATGAAGGGGAGAATGAAGGGGATCTCCTGTGCGGAAGTTCATCGGAAGGTGACAAGCGGAGAGTCCCCCTTCCTGATCGATGTCCGGCAGCCCGAGGAGTTCGAGCAGATGCGCCTCGGCATCGGCGAAACGCTCATGCCTCTCGGAGCCCTTCGTAAGTGCTTCAACGAGATGCCCAAGGACAAAGAAAAGGAGATTATCTGCTACTGCAAAATCTCCCTTCGGGGTTATGAGGCCGCCCTCGTCCTCGAAGGGAACGGATGGAAGAACGTGAAGGTCATGGAAGGCGGCGTGCTTGCTTGGCCGTATCCACGGGAAAAATAAACCGGAAGAGAGATAACCAATGGGGTTCAGATATGAATGAGATTGTGACTTATCATCCTGTTGGCCATATCCATACCCCCTTCAAAGATATCGAGGGCATGCCCATCCAGCCCACCGGCGCCAGGAGGGTCGCAGGAACGGTGGTCATCAATGAAACCTGCCGGGAAGGGCTTAAGGATCTGGAAGGATTTTCACATATTTTTCTGATTTATCAGCTTCACCTCTGCCGGGGATATGCGC
The DNA here is from genome assembly GCA_903903205.1 of uncultured Syntrophobacterales bacterium. Lineage (GTDB taxonomy): Bacteria > Desulfobacterota > Syntrophia > Syntrophales > UBA5619 > UBA5619. The sequence continues at coordinate 855 of CAIUXU010000174.1, read as the reverse complement.
TTCAGGTCAAGCCGTTTCTAGACAATGCAATGCACGGTATTTTTGCCTGCCGGTCCCCAAAGCGCCCGAATCAAATTGGCTTGTCGCTGGTGAAACTCATCAGTGTCGAGTGGGCTGTCCTTCATATCGAGGATGTGGACATGGTTGACGGGAATTTAGGCAACATCCGAAGATCAATAAGCAGAAATTTATGCGGCAGCCCCCCCGAGGGGCAGGTCATCTACAGATTTGTTATGCATTGCCCCACTTAACTCGACTCGCGGTGCTGATCTTCCTGTAACTTTGACGACAGCCAAAAGGACAGCCGAGATCGTCGCGGTCGATATTATGGGGGAATTTATCTGAGCGCTATAGGAGTTGTGTGCTGAAATTTAATGAATCGAATGCCGAGTGTGCCGTTTTTACCTATAAACAGGGTATGTTGTCGGCGGTGGCGCACAATCTGAAGCTCGAGGTTTCAAAGTTTGAGATCACCGTTCAGATGAATGATCGCAACAATGATCCTTCGGAGCGGGAGATCTTTATTGACGCAGTATTTGACGCGTCGAGTCTGAAAGCAGTTTGCACGATGAAAGACGGAGAAGAGCAAGCTGGCACCCTGAGCTCAAGTGATCGTAAAGATATTGAAAAGAATATTGCCGATTCAGTTCTCCTGCCTAAAAAATATCCCCAGATCCGTTTTTCGTCCACAAGTGTCTCTGGCGATCTCAAAAATCCGAAGGTGGAGGGTAAGCTAACCCTCTGTGGTGTGACGAGGGATCTGGTTGTTTCCGTGATGCGCCAGAATAGCGGCTATGCGGGGGAGGTGACCCTCAAACAGCCTGATTTTGGTATCAAGCCTTTCAGCGCGCTTCT
>CAIUXU010000173.1 GCA_903903205.1 uncultured Syntrophobacterales bacterium | reverse complement strand
GCAGTTCATGGAGCCTCTGGGTAATTTCGGGGTTAATTATGGGGAGATCATGCCGCAAAATGTCCCCATAATTAACCATTTTTCCCGGAGACCGGTCGGCGTTTTTCGTGATGAAATCTTCGGCCCTGCGGCGCAAATCTGCCGCCTCGGCTACATGGGTCGCCTGCTCAGCCATGGTCTTGCCCCTTTTAGTCATGTCCATCCATTATATTGATATATATGAGTTATATTTGTCGCTTGCCTGAATTGCAGACACAGTGTCTGCAATCTCCTTTTTCACCCGCTCCGGCTCCGTTTCCTGGGTTAACAGGTCGAGGGCTTCCTGGAGGCGGTAGCGTTTGACAAGGCGGTTTAGTTCCACAAGAAGGGTCTCCTGCGCTTCGGGCCAGCTCTTAGCCAGCAAAGTCGCCAGAATATCCTTGCAAGGCATGGGTTCACCGTTATCCAGGGGCTCCCTTAACTGCTCGAGCAACGTTTGCAGCTCGGCCATATCTCCCGGTGGAAGTTCCGGCCTGGCGGGAGTCGCGGGAACCACGGGATTTATGGGCACAGATTTAAAATCACTTCTCGCAAAGCCCTGTGCAATCGGAAAGGTAATCAGGACCGTGAAGAGGCTTCCTTTGCCAAAAACGCTCTCCACCTGAATTGTCCCCCCCATGAGCTCGACCAGGTTCCGGCTGATTGTTAGACCCAGGCCGGTTCCCCCGAAGCGGCGGCCCGTGGAAGTATCGCCCTGGGTAAACGCCCTGAAGACCCGCGAAAGTTCCTCCTCCGTCATACCGATGCCCGTATCCTGCACCCCAATCGAAAGATCAATCTCCGTTTCTGTCCGCCGCAGAATTTTTGCCGAAACCCTGATCGCCCCCGTCTTCGTGAATTTGACGGCGTTCCCCACCAGGTTGCTGATCACCTGGGTCAGGCGCTGGGCGTCGCCCAGCAAGGCGGGAAGCTCCGGGTCGATGGTGGTATGGAGACCGAACTTCTTCTCCTCCGCAACCGAAGGTCCGAAGAGATTCACTACATTGGCGATTACCGCTTCCAGGAAGAAGGGGGCGCTTTCGAGATTCATGTTTCCTGCCGAGCTCTTCGAAAAATCGAGGATATTGCTGACAATAACCAGCAGCGATTTTCCACATTTCATGATCGATTCCGCATAGTCACGCTGTTTGACCGTGACGGGAGTCTTTAAGAGCAGTTCCGTCATCCCGAGAACCCCGCTCAGGGGTGTTCGCAGTTCATGGCTCATGTTGCCTATAAACAGACTCTTTGCCCGGTTGGCCACCTCCGCAGTTTCCAGAAGAAGCTTGTCACGGGTAATGTCCAGGTTCGTGCCTATCACACGCATTGGCTTGCTTTCCGAATCGCGCTCAATCCGGGCGCTGGTTTTCATCCAGTGGATCGATCCGTCCGGCCAGACGACGCGAAACTCGTCATTGTACTCCTCCTCGCCCCTCAGTGCCCGCTGAAACGCTTCGCGCGATTTCGGCAGATCCTCCGGGTGAAGCCTCGCTTCCCAGGCCTCGTATGCCCCGCCGAATTTGTCGAGTGAGATGCCGTAGAATCGGCACATCGTCTCAT
>CAIUXU010000172.1 GCA_903903205.1 uncultured Syntrophobacterales bacterium | reverse complement strand
GATCATTCCTTGACAACGGAAACCACTTCATTCTATGTAGCCCTTCCTGAAAAACAATGGCCGCCGACGAGGCGGTAAAAAAGGGGGATCATGCAGTACACACAGAGACGACTAAACCACGGATATACGAATCGAATTCTCTCGATTGATCTGGGACTCGGGGCGATAAGGATTCCCGACATCGACCCCGGGATCAGGGAGTATTTTATCGGCGGCCGGGCCCTCGGGCTCTATCTTCTCCACCAGGGAATCAAGCCTGGAACAACCCCACGCGATCCGGAAAATCCACTGATCTTTGCTCCGGGCCCACTGGGCGGCATTCCCCAATTTCCCGGGACGAGCAAGTGCATGGCCATTTCCCTGTCGCCGCTGACGGGCATTCCGGGGGTCTCGAATTTCGGCGGCCACTTCGGCGCTTATCTCAAATACGCCGGTTTCGACGCGCTGGAGGTCACAGGGAAATCGGGCCGGGAAGTGATGATCCTGATCGACGGGCTCCGCGGGGAGATCTCCGTAGTGGATGCGCCCGCCATCGACCATGTCTTTGGCCTGGAAAAAGAGATCGTCGATCGCTTTATCCGCGAAGGCCATGACAAAAAAGATATCGTTTTTTTAACGACGGGCGTCGGCGCTTCTCACACGACCTACGGATGTATCAACAGCCACTATTTCGATCCGGCCAAGCCCGTAAACGGGGGCAAGGGCCTTTTCCGGACCAAGCAGGCCGGACGGACGGGCCTGGGCACCGTCATGCAGGAGAAGAAAATCCGCGCCATCGTCGTTCTGGCGAAATACCCGCACGGCGAGAATCCTTACGGCGCGGCCGATTGGGAGAAGGTGAAGCGGGCGGGGGCAAAGCTGGGCGATGTGGTCCGGGAGGTCGATCCGCAATCGCTCAAGATGTACCGCAAGGGCTCTGCGGGGCTGATCAACTTCATGAACAAGGAGGAGTACCAATCCCTTCCGGTCCACAACTACCAGTTGGGTTCCGATCCGCAGGCGGAGAAAATCAGCGGGAAATTCTACGCAGACAACCTGTTCGATCACCGGGGCATGGACGGCTGCTTCCCCGGATGCAATCTGCGCTGCACCAAGGGCGGCTGGGTCACGCTGACCTCCGGCACAGAGAAGGGCCGCCGGGTGTGGGTGGATGGTCCCGAGTATGAAACGGCCGCCGGTTTTGGCTCCAACCTAGGCATCTGGAATCCCGAATTCATCATGGAGGCCAACTGGCACTGCGACAACTACGGGATCGATACCATCACCGTCGCGGTCATCGCCGCCTTCCTGATGGAATGTTTCCAGCGCGGCTACCTGACCCGGGAAGATACGGATGGGCTGGAACTGACCTGGGGCAATGAAACGGCGGTCCTGCAATTCATGCATCGGCTAGCGTTGGGTGGAACAGAGTTTTTCCGGCGTGCCGGCAAGGGAATGGTGGAACTCGTCACCTGGGTTGCCGGGCGGTATGTCCGGAGGACCGGCCTGGCCGATCCGCGGGAAGAGCTGCTGCGTTTTGCGATGCAGACCAAGGGGCTCCCCTTTTCCCTCTACCGGACGCACCGGTCGCTCTCGATGCAGGCCTCCTACGCAGCCGCCAGCGACATTGGGGCGCATCATGCGGCCGCGTGGCTGGTCAAGATCGACCTGCTGGGCGCGTTCCCCTCTATGGATGACAAAGCAAGGGCTTTGATCACCTATCCACGGGTTCGTCTCGGTCACGACAACCTGGGCCTCTGTAAGCTGCCTTGGGTGGATGTCTTCAATCCCGAATCAGGGAAAATGAAAGATACCGACATCTACATCAATCCGGCATCCCAGGAGCTCTACGCGGATTTCTACAACGGGATGCTGGGGACGGAGATGACCTGGCAGCAGATCTTTGCGCAGACCGATCGCGACATCAACCTGCAGCGGGTCATGAATGTGATGGTTTACGGGAAGGAAACAGCCCGACAGGACCGGATTCCGGACAGGGCCATCGGGCCGACGGACGACCTGCTCTATGATGCCGAGAAGGATTACAACGACGGGCAACTGGCCAAGTTTCTGGGGAAAGACCTCGCGGATGTTGAGCGTGTGCCGACGATGGAAAAGCGGGAACTCCTGATGAAAAGACGAAAGGAAGAATTGCGGGAGCTGATCCAAGTCTATTACCGCGCGCGGGGATGGAACAGCTCCGGCATCCCAACCCAGGAAACGCTGAAGAAAATCGGCCTGTGGACACTGTTAACCGCCGAAGCAAGGGCCAAAATCCTTGAAATGACCGGTTAGGATTCAAAGGAAGGGGCCCTCATGAAGGCAGCGCTGCTGGTCGAACCTCGAAAGATTGAAATCCGGGATCTGCCCGTGCCTATGCCCCGCGAGGGCGAAGTGCTTGTCCGGGTCCGGGAGGCTGGGATCTGTGGAACCGATTTCGCCAAATACCGGGGGGATCTGGGAGGGAACTTCCCGGTTGTCGCCGGCCACGAGGCTGTGGGAGAAATTGCCTCACTCGGTCCTGGGGTCACGGGAATGCGCATCGGGGAGCGGGTGGCCATCCAGCCCAATTTCGCCTGTGGGCAATGCGAAACCTGTCGGAGTGGCCGGGAGAACATCTGCCCCCACAGGGTGAGACTGGGGCTGGACGTCAACGGCGTCTTTGCGGAATATGTCACCGCACCCCGGAAATATGTCTGGAAGGTGCCGGAGGGGCTCTCCGATTCAGCGGCGGCATTGACCGAACCTCTCTCCGTCGCCCTCCACGGCTTTCAGAAATGCACCCCCGTGTCGGGAGACCGGGTGCTCGTTTACGGTACCGGAACCATCGGCCTCTTCTACGTTCGGCTGGCCGTCCTTTCAGGCGCCCGTGTGACAGCATTCAACCCCTCCGCTCCCCGCCTCGAGGTCGCCCGGAAATTGGGCGCAACAGAGACCTTCCGCTCCACCACAGAGCTGGAAGCGAAGAAGGGCGATTTTACCGTCATCTATGAGACGAGCGGTGCGGCCAACGCACTGGCCCACATTATTCCATGGTCCGCCCCCGGGGCGAGGCTCCTGTTGACCGGACTGCCGGAAAAGGACTCCCCCATTCCGGCGGCGCTGATCGCCCGGAAAGAACTGCTCATCCAGGGCGCGATGACTTATCGGGACGAGTTTGGCGCAGCGCTCGCTCTGCTTCAGAAAGGGGAGATCCGCTCGGAGCTCTTCATCACGAACATCTATCCGCTAGATAAGCTTCCAGAGGCGTTAGCCGGCTTCCGCTCCCCCCACCGGATCAAGGATCTCATCCGGATATCCTGAGAAAATATGACGGCCAGACGTGAAGAAAGCCGAAGACTGGAAAAGCAACCGCAGAGGCAGGGGAAAAGAAATTGCCATATTGGGTGGGAATGAGGTTGCAGGCGAGACTGAGCGGTTAAACACGCAAAGAAAAAGGGGCCAACGATTACCGTTAACCCCTTGTTTTTCTTGGTGGAGCTGGCGAGGATCGAACTCGCGGCCTCTTGAATGCCATTCAAGCGCTCTCCCAGCTGAGCTACAACCCCACACATAATACGTCTTCGCGGAAGATGGGAGGAACTAACATATGATTTCGCAGCTTGTCAATACATTTTTCTTGACTTTTGGCTTCTCCCCTCTTAATAATCACCGCCGTGCCGGAGTGGTGAAACTGGTAGACGCAGGGGACTCAAAATCCCCCGTCCGCAAGGGCATCTCGGTTCGATTCCGAGCTCCGGCACCAGAATAAAAACAAGGGCTTGCGGGTTTCCTTACAACCTGAAAGCCCTTTTTCTTTTTTCTTTGTCCGGCATTCTCTCCCCACTCTCTCCCCACTTTTTATTTTCAGGCCACAAAAAAACCCGGCAATGATCTTGCCAGAGTTTTCTGTATTATGCCGGAT
>CAIUXU010000171.1 GCA_903903205.1 uncultured Syntrophobacterales bacterium | reverse complement strand
TCTTACTGCCCCTGATCTGTCCGGTAGCAGCAGAAGATTCTAGCCGCGCTGCAACAAATTCTTCACCCGCCGGCTCACCAGGATCGGAAGATAATCTCTGACTTGTACCATCCGCCCCATCTGGTTCAATTCCTGCTCATAGACGGCGATGATACGCTCCCGAGGCATGCCCAAAATACCGGACAGGTATTCAACGGATTGACGATGTTTAATTTGTTCCGTCTTGTCGTTCGATTCCAATTGAAGCCCATTCATCCGTCGCGCCTTTCCAGACCTTTCCTGCTCTGTTTCCGAGATGGTTTTGGAATTAATGTTAAATTGTTGCATAATATTGTGACAGATTCATGACAATTTCGATAAATATCAGTTACAGTCATGGCCTTCATGATTCTCTAACCGATACCCTCCTCAACCTTGAACAGAATCCTTCTCTTTAGATAAAATGCGTAATATGCAGCCGGCGAACTGGGCCGGCAAAGAATACTATCCGGCTGCACAGAAATTGACCCTCCGCATGACGGGTGATCGAGTGGCCAAAAGTCTGCTTGGCATTCAGATTGTCGGTCATCATTGCGCCGAAATATCAAAGCGGGTGGACGTCATTGCCACAGCCATCTTCAACGGAATGATAATATATGAGCTCGGCGATCTCGATTTATCCTACACACCGCCGCTGAGCAGTCCTTGGAATCCCCTGCAGATGGCCGCTCAGGAATGGATGCAAAATTCCACGACGCATCCGGCAGTAGAACGGTTGTAGCAATCACTGTCGAGCGCCTGGTATATCGTGTTGGTCCCTTTACTGATTATGGGAAACCTGGTTTAAAGAAAATCTAGAAGACGAGGAACGATGCCGACGCAATGATCGCACCAAGGCACGCGCCCGCGAGAACATCGCTTGGATAGTGCAGACCCATTACTATCCGTGACGCCGCTGTGAGCAGCGTGAACGGCACCAGTAAGAAAGGAAGCTGGGGATAGTGAATACTGGCTATGATGGTGAATGCCACCGCATGCAGCGTGTGCCCCGACGGGAAACTGAATCGGTCGAGCGGCGAGACACCGGGCGCGATGCTGCCGCGGCCGCAGGAGTTGCACACCGTGTCCTTGCCGGCGAAGGCCATCCGCCATCAGGCCAACTGTACGCGCGAAGCCGTTGACTTCTGGCGGATAGGTCTCGGTCACCATCGAAACCCTGAGGGGGCGACGGTGCGAGTCCAGACGGTCGAGATCAGGCCGCTCTTTCATGGTGGACATTTTGACACGGTGATGTGAAACGGCGATGACGCTACTGTGAAATTTTGATGACAGCAGCCTGTCATCCGCCACCATGCGCTTCCTGATCCATACAGTGCATGGCCGCACCTGGGAAACAGACGGTTTGCTCCGTTTTATTCTTCACCAAATATTAATCGTCGTGTCATCTCTTCTTCATACAGTTCTTTTATACTGTACCGCAAAAGTAATACGGAGAGTTCAATGGCCATAGAATTTTGCAGGAATATCAATCGGAATATTTTCCTTCGCTTCACTCTTTTGCTGGTTCTCACCATCGCGCGATTCCCCCGGCCGATAGAATAACTATTGCGATGCTTTATTAAAATGCTCGGTCCATCGTGGCCGGATTGAAGGAACTATGCTCCGCATGATCCAGCTATCAAAAAGGTTGCGAAGCACTCTCGGCGGGATCGGCCTGTTTCTCGCTCTCGTTACCATGTCTGCGGCGGCGCTCCACGGCGCGTCGGACCCGCATGCTTTCCGAAAGGCAAGCTACCAGATCTCAAGCCGGGGGTTCCGGGTCGGTGAACTGAAATCCATGATGCAACCGGTAGTGCGTGACGGTCAGCGACTGGTGCGCTTCGAAGCCAACACCTCCATCGATGCCGGTTTTCTCTTTTTTGCACTGCGCAGCATCAGCTATGAAGAGGCCTTGGTCGGCGAGGCGGGAACGGTCGGATACCGCCGCAGTGAAACAGAGAACGGACGGACCAGGAGCGTCGAGGCGCAGTTCTTTCCGAACCATGTCACCCTGATCGTTCGAGAGGTCGACTCCCTCCGAATGGTTACGATCCCCCGAGCTCACTTCGATTTCACAACCATGGACTGCCCGGAAGCCACAATCGTCCGTGAAGGTGAACAGCTGGAGATACGGTTGCTGGACCTGGCGCAGGCTCGGGTGGTCACCCGAAGGTACCGCTGGCTGAAAACGGAAGCTGTTACCATCGGCCGGCGGACCATCCACTGTCGGATCGTCGACTTCGAAGATTCCGATGACAACTGTCGGCGTTGGATAGCACGGGACGGCATAGGGGTTATCATCGCCCGTCAGGAGGGGCAGGGGAAGAGCGGATCGTACGTCTTGCAGATGACATCCCTGGAAGGCGGGTAGGTGCAATCAACAATTCAAACACCGGTCATATTCCTGAAACATGGGGATGGTAATCGTTGCCGGAAAAGCGGAGTTCGCAGCACACTGTGCGTTAAGGCCAATCCGGATGTAATGATCATGCAAATGTAACGTTCTTTTAATGCGCCTGTAACAAAGGGATGATAACCTTCCCCTAACGACAGCAAAGGGGTACTGAATGAATACTTATACCACGGCACCATGCTCGGCAATAGAGATCAGCAGTCTCACCAAAACCTTCAAGACAGGACAACGGGCTCATAAAGCGCTCGACAAAGTAAGCCTCAAAATATTCTCGGGACAGATGATTGGGCTGATCGGCGCATCGGGATCGGGAAAATCGACCATATTGCGGCATATTGCAGGTCTCACCGCGGCGGACTGTCTCACCAATTCCATTATCGTGCTCGGCAGAAGCGTGCAGACCAATGGTGTCGTTGATCGTGGCATACGGGCAACACGTGCGCGGGTGGGTTTTATCTTTCAACAATTCAATCTTGTGGGCCAGATGACGGTGCTCTCCAATGTGCTCGCGGGTTCTCTGGGAAGGATACCGTCCTGGCGGGGAACAATCGGGTGGTTCACCCAAGAGGAACGGGCCCAGGCACTGGAAGCGCTGGCCCGCGTGGGTATGGAAAAATTCGCCATGCAGCGGGCATCCACCCTCTCGGGCGGCGAGCAGCAGCGCGTAGCGATAGCACGCACTCTTATGCAAGGGGCGGAGATCATTCTGGCAGATGAACCTATCGCGTCTCTCGATCCCGTTTCATCGCGCAACGTCATGGAGATACTGACGCTCATCCATCTGGAAGACCGGAGGACCGTCGTTGTTTCACTTCATCAGGTCGATTATGCCCTGCGGTATTGTGAACGTATTGTCGCGCTGAAGCACGGCGAAATCGTGTATGACGGGTCGAGCAAGGATGTTTCCGTAGAGATGCTGCACGATATTTATGGAGACAAGTTCATCGAGACATGCGTGGAAGAAACCCCACCCGCAAGCACCCGGGATATCCACATGCCGGCTCATGCCGGACAGAGCTGCGTCCTGGCGCGCGCAGGCGCGGCAACATACTGATCGGATTCAAACGGATGTTCAACCATAACCAATTCTTTATTGAATGAAGGAGGCACCCATGATTAGGAAAAGCATAAAGCATATCGTATGGTTTGTTGCAATCGTCGTTCTTGCCCTGCCCCTGTTTGCGCAGGCCGCGGAGATGAAGGAGCTTAACTTCGGGATCATTTCCACGGAATCCTCGGTCGGCCTGAAGTCGATTTGGGCTCCCTTTCTGCAAGACATGGAAAAAAAATTAGGTTTGAAGGTCAATACGTTTTTTGCTTCGGACTATGCGGGTATTATAGAGGCCATGCGGTTCAATAAGATACAGATCGCCTGGTTCGGCAATAAATCCGCCATGGAAGCGGTCGACCGGGCAAATGCCGAGATCTTTGTCCAGACCGTGGACAGGAACGGCGACCCCGGTTACTGGTCGCTTCTCATTACCCACAAAGACAGTCCCATCAAGAGTGTCGATGACATCATCAAGAACGGCAAGCAATACACGTTTGGCAACGGCGATCCCAATTCTACCTCTGGATATCTCGTGCCAGGCTATTATGTCTTTGCTTTGAACAACATCAACCCCATCAAGTACTTCAAGCGCACGGTCAATTCCAACCATGAGACCAACGCCCTTGCCGTGGCGACCAAACAGGTCGATTTTGCCACCAACAATACCATGGATCTGAACCGGCTCAAAAAGACCCATCCTGAATACTACCAAAACATCCGAAGCTTCTGGAAGTCGCCCCTCATCCCCAGCGATCCCATTGCCTGGAGGAAAGACCTGCCGGAAGAGATGAAAGCGAGGATCAAGTCTTTTTTCATGAACTACGGCAAAACCGAGCAGGAACTGAAAGTTCTCGCCGAAATCCACAATTGGGGACCCTTCAGGGAATCGAGCAACGATCAGCTCATTCCCATCAGGCAACTCGAACTCTTCAAGGAGAAAGTCAAGATCGAGAATGACGCTAAGTTGAATGCGGAAGAAAAACGCACCAAACTTGCGAAGATCGATGCCGATCTCACCGAACTGAAAAAACGGGCTTCGGCTCAATAAGATGACAGGGGGGCTATGCCCCTTTCCAGATACCGGCAATCGGGTTACGAATAATCATGCATACGACGACCACAATCAAACTCATGGAAGAAACCATGCTGAACAGGCGATACATGAGGAAGAATATTCTCCGACTCGTCGCCTGGGGACTGTTTTTCGCCTTCCTGGCCTGGTCATGGAAAGGGGCGGAAATGAGGCCCTTCGACCTCATCAGGGACGCCGGCAACATGGCAACCTATGCAAAAGGATTCTTTCCGCCCAATTTTGCCGAATGGCGGTTCTATCTGGAGGAGATGATCGTCACGATCCAGATCGCCGTCTGGGGAACAGTGCTGTCCGTCTTATTATCCATCCCCTGCGGCCTGCTCTGCTCCAGCAACATCGCATCCCCTTGGATATACCAACCCGTCCGGCGGTTGATGGACTCCTGCCGTGCCATTAACGAGATGGTCTTCGCGCTCCTGTTTGTCGTTGCGGTCGGACTTGGCCCCTTTGCCGGCGTACTGGCACTTTTCATCCATACGACCGGTACGCTGTCCAAACTGTTCTCGGAGGCTGTGGAAGCCATCGATCCGCGCCCTGTCGAAGGCATCCGATCGACCGGGGCCAATGCCCTTCAGGAAATAACCTTCGGGGTGATACCGCAGGTCATGCCGTTGTGGATATCCTATTCGCTGTATCGCTTTGAGGCAAATGTGCGCTCGGCGACGGTATTGGGGATGGTCGGCGGAGGGGGCATTGGGATGGTCCTGTGGGAGTTGATCAGGAGCTTCAATTACACCAGCACCTGCGCGGTGCTGCTCGTCATCATCGTCGTTGTCAGTTGTCTCGATATGGCCTCGGGGAAACTGAGAAAAGTATTCATCTAATAACCGGTATCCGAGGAACAGGCGAAGGAATGCAGGATGCCGATTGATCCCTATTTCAGCAGTACGGAAACCGGCGATACCGCATTTGCCGTCGAGGGTGCGACGGTGAAATTCGGCTCCGGCGTCCTGTCGGAGATCGGAGATGATGCATGTGGTTTGGGAATGTACCGCGTTGCGGTCTTCACCGATCGATGGGTCGCCAAATTGAAACCGCTGGAGACAGTGGTCGACTCGTTGCGCCGTACCGGTATCGATGCGGTCGTCTACGATGAGGTTGCCGTAGAGCCGACGGCTGTGTCATTTCAGGCAGGCGCCCGTTTCGCCAAGGAGGGCCGGTTTGACGGTTTTGTTTCAGTCGGCGGCGGATCCGTCATCGACACATGCAAGGCAGCAAACCTCCTTTCAACCTACCCCGACGACCTGATGGCCTATGTCAACGCCCCGGTAGGCGCCGCCAAGGCGGTTCCGGGGCCGCTAAAACCGCACATCGCTTGTCCAACGACGTTCGGCACGGCCAGTGAGTGTACCGGCCACGCCATTTGCGACTTTCCGGAAATGGGGGCGAAGTCGGGCATCGTGTCGAAACGCCTCAAACCCGTTCTGGGCCTCCTCGATCCGACGGTGCTTCACAACCTCCCTCCCTTCATCCTTGCCGCCAATGGCTTTGATGTATTGACCCATGCCATCGAAAGTTTAACGGCACGCCCCTATACGCACAGACCAAGGCCCGATAAACCCCATCTCCGTCCTACCAGTCAGGGGGCAAATCCGTTCAGTGACTTCTCCTGTCTGGAGGCCATCCGTATCGCGGGAAAATACCTGGAACGGGCAGTATTGGATCCAGCCAACGTCTCCGTTCGAGAACCCCTGATGTTTGCGGGAATGCTTGCAGGAATAGGTTTCAACAATGCCGGTTGTCATATACCCCACGGCATGTCGTATGCCGTCTCGGGTCTCGCCAGGAATTATTTCGCTCCGGGCTATCCGCAGGACCGCCCGTTTGTCCCCCACGGGGTAGCCGTGGTCGTGAATGCACCCGCAGCGTTCCGGTTCACGGGACCGGCCTGCCCCGACCGTCATATGCAGGCAGCCGAGGCGCTCGGCGTCGATATCCGGGAGGTGAAACCGGAAGAGGCAGGCGCTGTGCTGGCAGATTGGTTCGTCGGAATGATGCGAAAGACCGGCATTCCGAACGGGTTGTCCGGCGTCGGGTTCCGTTGCGAGGATGTTGCCGCGCTGACTGCCAAGGCAATGCCGCAAAGACGGCTTCTCGAAAATTCACCGCGGCCGGTCGGTAAAAAGGACTTGGAACACCTGTTCCGGGAGGCCATCGCCTACTGGTGATAAGCGCAGCATCGGTGCGTTTGAATCCGCCTGTGAGCACATGCGCTGCGGCCTGCCGCAGGATACGCGAGCAGAGAAGGGGTCAGCGAAGAGTCCCCGCGGTTTGTGCCACGGGGAGCTTCATCAGCGGTCTCGTGATGTTTCCTGTCAGGAGAACTCTTTCTCGATCAATTCCGGAAGATCGGCCACACTGGGAATCACGTGGGTATGCCAGTATTTTCCCCAGTCGGTAACCGGCCGGGGACCGCTGAGCACGCCAACCACGCCGCGGCATCCCGCATTCCTGCCTTCCAGCATGTCAGCCGGCGTATCACCGATCTTGATCACCTCGTGGACACTCTGAATATTGAGCATGGTCATGGCGTAAAAGAGCATGAAGGGGGCCGGGCGGCCGATCTCTCCGGGGACATGCTCTACATCCACGGCAATATCCACCAGGCCATCCCTAACCCACCCCAAACCATCCATGAGGGCGTCCGTGATGAGCCGGTGAAAGCCCGTGTCCGTGGCCACCTTGATCCCATGCTTGTGGCACCAGCGGAATGTGTCGGTTGCCCCGGGAATGGCTTTGCATTGCTTGCGGTAGTATTCGAGCATGATCTGCTGATACCGGTCGAAGACCTTCCGGGCCTCTTCGTATGTATCCGGATCCTTGATCTTCTCAAAATCTTCAATATCAATCTTCTTTCCCATCTGCCGGGCAATCAGAAACTGGTAGAGGTGGATCTTGTTTGTTCCCATATTGTAGAGAATCTCTTCCGGTGTGGTATTGAGCTTGTACTCCTGCGCCGCTTGATAAAGACAATCCCTCACCCCGGTGTCGTCGTAGACCGTTGTTCCTGAAAGGTCAAACATCACCATACTGATTTTTCCCACTTTCGACTTCCTCCTGAAAAATTTTCTACTGATGAAACAAACTTGATGATGATTCCTACGGGACAACGGCGACGCGAATCGCCTTTCCCGAACGGGCAAGATCCATCGCCTGATTGATCTCCTCGAGGGGGAACCGCCCGACCACGAGTTTCTCAAAAGGAAACGTCTTTCGCGTCTGTTCCAGAAAATCCATCCCCCACTGGAGATGCCGCGTATCATAGTTATGCACTCCCCGAATCGTGAGACACCGAAACACGATGTCGGAAACATCGAAGGTGGCGGTTGCTCCTGGAAACGTATTGCCATGCTCGATGTATCGGCCGCCCATTCGCAGGCACTTCAATCCGATGGGGACAATGGTCGGGGCAATGGCGACATCCATGGCCGCATCGACACCGAAACCGCCGGTAAGATCGCGGACCGTTTTGACAAAATCCTCATCCTTCATACCGACGGTATTGATCGTGTCCGTAGCGCCGAACTCCCTGATCGCCTCGAGACGATGAGGCAGGATGTCCGTCACGATGATCCTCCTGCATCCATAGTGCTTTGCCAGGGCAGCCGCATAAAATCCCAGGGCGCCGGCGCCCTGGATCAGGACGTTCTCAAACGGCTTCAGATCGGCGGCTTCCCATCCCGCCACAACCGTCGCCAGGGCGCAGTTGGCTGGCGCCGCCTCGGCGTCGGTCAGTTCATCCGGCACCTTGATGACACAGGTGCCGGGGGTGATGTAGCAGTATTCGGCAAACCCCCCCGTGAAATGGGGATAATCGTCGCAGCAGTCATGCCCGTACTTCTTCAGATTCAGGCATTTCATCATCAGTCCCTTTCCCCGGCAATAATAGCACTTTCCGCAATTGTCCATGATGGTCCAGGTGATTCGATCGCCCACCTTCAGCGTCCGATTCCCCGAATCGGAGACCACCCCTGCGCCGAGTTTTACAATCCTTCCTACAATTTCATGGCCGAGAATCATGGGGAAGGGGGCTTTCTTCTTCCCCGACCAGGCCAGGATGTCCGAACCGCATATCGTGCAACAGGTCACCCTGACCAACAGGGCACCTTGCTCCACCCGGGGTAACGGATACTCCCGGATTTCCAGTTCTCCATATATTTTCGTCATAACAGCCGCTCTTGCCATTTTTGTCGCCATGCAACCTCCAGCGTTGTGAATGAAAATCAGGTAATCCGATTGAGGGCATTGAGGGGGATCATCCCCCGCGATACCCTCGTAATGTTTTCCCGGAAAAATTCGTACCGCTTTTGATGAAATTTCAACCCATCCGGCATTCCGGCGGTATGGGGGGTCAGAATCACATTTTTCATGTTGCGCAGCGGACTATCCTTCGGCAAAGGCTCTTTCTCAAAGACGTCCAGCCCGGCTCCGCCGATCCTCTCCGCTTCCAGGGCCTCGATCAGGGCCTTTTCATCCACAATGGGACCCCGCGATGTATTGATCAGAAAGGCACTCTCTTTCATGGAGGAGAACTCGCACGGTCCAATCATGTGGCGTGTCCGCTCGTCAAGAAAGGTGTGCAGCCTAATCACATCCGATGCCTTCAGCAGGGTCGTCAGGTCGGTCATTTCCACTTCCCTCTCCGTTTCCACGGGGCGGATATCATATCCCAGGACCTTCATCTCGAAGGCCAGAGCGCGATGGGCAACGGCCCTGCCGATGCCTCCCATCCCGATGATTCCGAGCGTCTTCCCCGCAATCTCAGCGCCGCGGTACTCCTCGCCGTACACTCCTGTTTTCATGATTGAGTCGAGGGTGATCATATCCTTGAACCAGCAGCGGATGAAGGTCAACACGTGCTCGGCGACGGCGACGGTGTTGACGCCCGCCCCATTGGCCACATAGATGCCCCGTTTGGTGCATTCCGGGATCGCTACATTATCAAAACCCGCCCCTGTCTGGACCAGCCTGAGTTTTTTTACCCGATCGAGAAACGGTCCGTCAACGATAACGTGTTCCGGAACGATAACCTCCGCATCGGCCAACTCTGTGTCCATCTCCGCAACCGATACGATCGCGATCCTCCAATCGGGAGGAAACTGCTCCCTGATCCTTCTTTTTGAAGTCTCGGTAAAATCTCCGATGATGACTATTTTCATGATCCAGCTCATCGAAACCCGGAGATTCAGGTCCCCGGTTCCCTTTTCCCGACTTCGACACCGGCGATTTTTTCCATGGGCATGATCACCGCCGCCAGGTGCCGGTTGCCATGGCCCAGGCCCCGCGCCTCCTGGTATACCTGCTGCGCTACCGTGGGAAGCAACAGCCGCACCCCGCTCTCTCTCGTCGTCCGGATGGCGCACTCCAGGTCTTTGATCATGCCCTCGACCGTATAGACCGCGTCGAAGTTGCGCGGCAGGATGGCCTCGGGCACGGCCCTGTCGAGCGCCCGGCATTGCCCGGAACTGACGTGCAATACATCGAAAAGTTTTTGCGGGTCGAGGCCAAGCTTCGTGCCGAGCACCATCGCTTCCGCCACCAGCACATGCACTGTCCCGGTGAGGATCTGGTTGCAGATCTTGGTTGAGCAGCCCGCACCCGTCGGTCCCATATGGAAGATGTTCCTGCCGAACACCTCCAGCACCGGACGGGCCTTCTCCAGCGCCGCCGCGTCAGCGCCCGCCATGACGCTGAGCGTTCCTTTTTCCGCCCCCTGCGGTCCTCCGCTGATGGGGGCGTCGATGAAGGCGACCCCCTTGGCACGAAGCGCCTCACCGATCTTTCTGCTCATCGCGGGGTAAATCGTGCTGGTGTCGATGAAAACCTGGTCTTGGCTTGCACCCTTGATCGCGCCCTCCGGTCCGAGGTATATTTCCTCCACCTGTTCCGGCGTCAGCACGCACGAAACGAGGATCTCCACGGAACGCGTAACCTCCGCGGGTGTCGTCGCGGCCACGGCCCCGAGGGCAACAAGCCTGTCAACAGGACCCCGGCTGCGGTTATGTGCTACCACCGAATGCCCCGCCTTGATAAGGTTACGCGCCATGGGAAAGCCCATGCGCCCCAGGCCAATGAATCCGACCCGCATGCTTCATCTCCTCCCCTCTTCCTCCTTCGTTGCGAACACTTTATCTAACCAACGACTGTGAAGCGGTGATGACATTCGTATGAAGTTTGCGTGAAATGGTTCCGCTGGGATACCTTGTAGTGATTTTGTCAGGCAAGGTGCCGGCTGCCTCGGCGCATATTTTTCATTCAGCCCCCCTCCCGTCACAGAATTTTAATCACGACGACACAATGCTGTAACAATTCTGTGTTTGGATGAAGGTGTGTCCGGACAATGGGTCCGGACGTTAATTTGTTAAATCCATTGTCTAAAGAGGTGCTTTATGAAAAATGTTAGAATGCTGGTTGCGTTGTTTCTATCTCTCACCCTGGCCCCCATGGCGGTTGCCCAGGAGAAGAATAAATTTGATGGAACCGTGCGGATCGGCGGATCCACGACGCTTCTTCCCGTGATCGCGGACTGCGCGAGTCAATTCATGGAGAAGTATGAAACCTGGGACAAGGTGGACCCCTCCTTCCCCAAAACCCGCATCCTGATCTATGTTACGGGAGGAGGATCAGGCTTCGGGATCAAAGCGGTCATGGATGGGACTGTCAACATCGGCATGTCCTCCCGGGATCTGAAAGATGCCGAAAAGACCCAGCTTGGCCCGTACAAGGAGTTCCTGGTTAGCAAGGACTGTCTGGCTTTTGCCGTCAACAAGAAAAATCCTCTCACCAAGAAGGATAATTTGACCCGCGAAGAGATCGCCCGGATCTTCTCCGGGGAGGCCAAGACCTTCAAGGAGATAGATCCCTCGCTTCCCAACAAACCCATCCTGATCCAGATGCGCGACGCGGCCGGAGGTTCGACCGAAATCGTCAAGACGATGATCCTGAAAGAGAAGAACTTCTCCCAGAACGCAATCCAGGTGCCCTCGCAAGGAGCCAACCTGAAGAAGCTCGAAACCAACACGAACGCCATCGGCTATCTCTCCTCGGTGATCGCCCAGGAGAGCGCCAAGCTGAAGGTCTTCAAGTATGAGGGAGTCGCTCCGACGAATGAGAATGTGATCAACGGAAAGTATCGTTTATCGCGCCCCCTCCTTCTGTTGGTTAACGGGACGCCGGAACCGACCTGGCAGAAGTTCATCGATTACGTCCTGAACGACGGGCAGAAGATCATCCAGGAACAGGGATACGTCCCCGTAAGGACGATCCGATGACCCGACGCTTTTTCTCGAAGAGCCTTTATTGGAGCGATGCCGCGCTCAAGGCGCTTTCGTTTCTCGCCCTGGGGACAGGCGTGTCGTTTCTGCTGCTGATGATCGTGTTCGTCCTCAGGGAGTCGTCGCTCGGATCGGGCTTCACCATGAACCTTTTCGATTTTCTGGTGCGCGACCCCTGGGCGCCCATGGCAACGCCCCCGAGCCACGGCATTTTTCATGCGTGGATATCGACCCTGGTCATCACCGGTCTCAGCCTGCTTCTGGCTATTCCGCTGGGTTTTGGAATCGGCCTCTTTCTTTCCGAGGTCGCCCCCCGATGGGTCCAGCAGGTGATGCAGCCCGCGCTTGAACTCCTTGCAGGCATCCCGGCGGTCGTCTATGGCTTCTTCGGCTACGTCACCCTCGTGCGAAACTTTGAGGTCTGGTTTGATATGCCTGCGGGGGAGTGTCTGCTTATTGCGGGGTTGATTCTGGCCGTCATGGTCCTCCCCTTTGTGGCCAGCACCGCCGCGGAAGCCTTCCGAAGCGTCGCCCAGGAGCTCCGGGAGATGGCCTACGGTCTGGGCGTCACTCAGCTCTACGTCATGCGCCGGGTGCTTTTTCGAAAAGCGCTCCCGGGGCTCTTTGCTGCGGTTGCGCTGGGATTGGCAAGGGCCCTGGGGGAGACGCTGGCCGTTCTGATGCTGGCCGGCAACACGGTTGCGGTCCCCCATTCCCTGCTGGAGCGCGGCCAGCCGCTCACCGCGCTCCTGGCCACGGAGCTTGGAGAAACGGTTGTCAATTCCGCCAAGTACCAGGCCCTCTTCGCGTCGGGGTTCATCCTGCTGATCGTCGTCTTGGGGATCAATGCCGTGATCTGGATTCTGAAGCATCACTTCCTGGAGCGATCTCATGCATGACGCGGCGGCAAAATCTCTATCAGCAAACGTGACCGGCTCTTCGGAAACGTATCGCGCCTCGCTCCTCAGGGACCGCTTATGGCGGGCCGCGCTTTGGTTCTGCGGTTTCATCGGCTTCCTGCTTCCGGTCGCGATCATTGGCTACCTGATCATTGAAGGGCTCCGCTTCGTCTCGTGGCAATTTCTGACGGACTACCCCAAAGGGAGTCCGCTCGGAACCGAGGGAGGGATCTGGCCGGCGGTGGAGGGCTCTCTTGCGCTGGCCTCGATTGGGCTGCTCGTCGCCTTTCCGTTGGCCTTGGGGGGAGGGCTCTACCTCTCTGAATACGGCCGCTCACAGCGGTTCAACAAGATTGTTCGCTTTCTCGTTGAGTGTCTCGCGGCGGTGCCCTCCATCATCTTCGGACTCTTCGGGTATGCCTTCCTTGTCGTTTTCCTCAAGTTCGGCATTTCCCTCATCGCCGGCGGCCTGGTCCTCGCCCTCATCATGTTTCCCATCCTGTTGATTGCCGTGCAGGAATCGCTCCGATCCGTCGATGAAGCCTACCGGGAAATGGGCCTCTCCCTGGGAGTGACGCGCTTCTACCTTGTTCGCCGGGTTCTGCTGCGAAAGGCATGGAGAGGGATCGTGGCAGGCATTGTGCTTGCCGTGGGGCACGCGGTGGGATCGGCGGCTCCTGTTCTCTTTACGGCAAGCGTCTATTTCTCGAAGGGCGGGCTGGGGCTCGACCGGCCCGTAATGACGCTGCCCACCCATCTCTACAATCTGGTTTCGGAAGCCATCTCTTTCGATCAGGCCTTTGGCACGGCCCTCATACTGATCGCAGGACTTCTGATTTTCAATGCGAGCGCCATGCTCCTTCGCCGGCTTGGAGGCGGCTTTACCCAATGATCGTCCCAATGGCAATGACGCGTTATCATGTCCCGGAGGAGGTTTGCGACTCTCCTGCATCGGAAAGAATCTTTGACATCCGGGATCTTTCCGTCACGTTTAACGGCCGCCCGGTCCTCCAAAAAGTCAACGTGATGGCCCTGAACCGTCAGGTCTTGGCCATCGTCGGTCCTTCTGGCTCCGGAAAGTCGACACTCTTGCGCACCATGAACAGAACCCTCGAACTCACTCGGGACGCCCGAATCATCTCCGGCGATATCCACTTCAAGGGAGAGCAACTGTACGGAAACGGAACAGATCCGAGGATCGTCCGCAAACGGATCTGCATGGTTCACCAGAAACCCGTCGCCTTTCCGATGTCGATCGAAGAGAACGTGCTCTTCGGGGTTCGCTTTCACAAGAACTGGAACGGACGGACCAAGGACGAGATCGTTCAGAGCTGTCTCGAGAGAGTTGGCCTCTGGAACGAGGTGAAGGACCGGCTGTCGGAGGCGGCATCCCGGCTGTCCGTCGGCCAGCTTCAGCGGCTGTGCATCGCCAGGGCCCTGGCGAACGATCCCGAGGCCATCCTCATGGACGAGCCCTGTTCCGCCCTCGACCCGGTTTCGACTGGACGGATCGAAGAACTGATTCTGGCGATGAGACCGCATCTGCCGATCATCATCGTAACCCACAACCTGGCGCAGGCCCGCCGGATCTCCGACCAGTCTCTCTTTCTGTCTGACGGGAAATCTCTCGAACAGGATACGACAGAGCGAATCTTCACGCACGCCGTAAACGAGCGGGTGCGCGATTTCATCACAGGAAAGGTAGGATAAATCTTATGAACCATCGAAAACCGCAACGTGCCGTCATTTGCCTTTACGACGGATTTGGGTACGATTACTACGAACGGAGCCAGTTGCCGGCCATGAAAAGCATGGCAGCAGAGGGGATGGAAAAACGGGGGCGGGCGGTATTTCCGACGCTGACGAATGCCAACACCATCTCTGTTTGTTGCGCCGCTTGGCCCTCCGAACACGGGGTGACGACGAACTGCTATTTCGACGAACCATCGGGGACGGCCAAATTCCTGGAGAAAAGCGACTTCATCCTGGTCCCGACCATTTTTCAGCGTTTCCGTGAGGTCGGGGTCCGCTCCGCCCTTCTCACCTGCAAGGCGAAAACCCTTAAACTCCTTGGTGAGGAAACGGTTGTTTCCGTGGCCGCCGAAGAGCCTACGCCAGAGGTGGTCTCTCGATACGGAGCCCCGCCTTCCATGTACAGCGCGGAGGTGAACCAATGGCTCTGGACAATCGCAGTCGATCTTCTGAAAACCAGGCCCGACATCGGTTTGGTATACATTCAGACAACGGATTATCCCATGCACATGTGGGGACCGGATGAAACCCAATCCCTCGATCACATGGCCATGCTGGATGGGTTGCTGGAGGAAGCGCGGGCGGCGGCTCCGGATGCCCTCTTTCTGATCACCGCCGATCATGGGATGAATTTCAAGACACGTTGCCTCGATCTTCGAAAAATATGCGCCAGCCACGGCATCGGGCTCCGTTTCGCCGTCTCCCCGGTGGCCGATCGCCTGGTCGTGCATCACCGGGGTTTTGGAGGGGTTTCGTACGTTTATCTCACTTCAGAGCGGGAACTTACGGCTGTTACGAAGTTTCTCCGCGGACTGGTCGGAGTGGAAGAGGTGCTCTCACGGCGGGAGGCCGCGGAACGTTTTCACCTGATGCCGGAGCGGATCGGGGATCTGGTGGTCCTGGCCGATCGGAGCACTGTATTCGGGGATCTCGAGGCCGCGGCTGAAGAGCTCGGACCGGGATATCGCAATCATGGATCTCTCTATGAGGAGGAGATTCCGCTGATTCTCTGTGGGGCGGATGGGATCCTCCCTTCTTCCGAAACATTCGTGATGAATTTCGATTTGACCCGGTGGCTTTGCCACACAGTTCTTTAGAGGTAGAGATATGAGTTCTCCCAACCCCAAGCAACGTTTGGTCATCGCGCTCATGGACGGCATGGGAATGGATTATTTTGAGAAGAGTCCTATGCCCGCATTGCAGAGGATGGGTCGCGAGGGTTTTTACCGCCCCGTCCAAGCGGTTGTTCCGACGGTCACCAATGTCAATAACGTTTCGGTCTGCTGCGGTGCATGGCCGAATGAACACGGGATCTCCGGAAATTCATACTTCGATGCCGCTTCCGGACAGGCCGTGTACATGAATGCGGCAGATTTGATCCGCACCGAAACCCTGTTCCAGCGCGCCAGGAGGCACGGGGTGCGGGGTGCGCTCCTCACGGCGAAACGCAAAACGGTGGAGCTGTTCCATAAGGAGACGGAGATCGCGATCTCGGCCGAAGCTCCTCCTGACGAATGGGTTGCCCGCTATGGAGATCCCCCCGACATCTATTCGAGTGAGATCAACGAATGGCTCTGGAGGGTTGCGATCGATTTGCTTCGGACCCGGCCCGATCTTGGGGTCTTTTACATTCATACGACCGATTATCCCATGCACCGGTGGGCGCCGGAAGAGGAGGGATCCCAAGGCCATCTCTCGCGGATCGACTCGCTAATCGGTGAAGCGAGAGAAGCGGCCCCGGATGCGGCCTTCCTCGTCACCGCGGATCACGGAATGAACCGGAAGAGACGATGCTGGGACTTGGTCCGGGCCTGCTCCGAGCAGGGCATTCCCCTGCGGTTTGCCCTTTCCCCCGAGAGGGACTATTACATCCGGCATCACCGCAACTTCGCGGGTTCGGCATGGGTTTGGCTCAAGCGTCCCGCCGACCTGCAACCGGTTTGGGAGATCTGCCGAAGCCTCGAAGGCGTCGAATGCGTTCTCAGCCGCGAGGAGACCGTGCGGCAATTCCGCCTGCCGGGAGAGTATGTGGGCGATCTGATGCTCCTCGGCGACCGCGATACCGTCTTTGGCGACATGGATCAGACAGTAGAGGAGTTGCCCGCGACCTACCGCGCCCACGGTTCCCTGCATGAAGCGGATGTGCCGCTGATCATTCACGGTTGGGAAGGGGAACTCTCTCCAAAAGAGACTTTCAGCCACAATCTTCACCTGACCCGGTTCCTCTTCAGGGAACCTCCGGCCTAATCTATTTTTCGCGGGCATGGGAATGAGATGCCATCTTTGCATCCGAGGTGAGGTGAGATAAAAATGCTGCCTGCATTTTTAACCACATCTCCTTCCCGACGACAGTCTCGTCGATCAGCAGATGATGCGCATACAGGGCAGCCTCCGGCGTGTCCTTTTCCACGGCCACCATCCTCCATCGATCGAGACGCCCACCCATGACCATCTCCTGCAATTCGTCGTAAGAGATAAATTCATCGTTGCGATCCATGAAAATGAGGGTGGGAACGTTCAGTTTTTCGTTCATGTTTTTCTCAAAACGATCCAGGGTTTCAAACATCGCCTTGTAACCGGCCATAGGCGTACCGGCATTGGCGCGATAGCTCTCCGGCGACAGACTGTCGAGCACAAAATCTGGAAAGGGCATGAGGGCCTTGAGGAGATAGGGTTGCAGGGTGATCTTGAGAGCGGGGGATAAAAGCACCATCCGGTCGAAGTACACGTCCGGTTTGGAGACTTGCAGCTCGCAGCCGAGGAGGCCGCCCAATGAATAACCGACCAAAAAAACAGGGACATCTTTTTGCTGCGCCCGCCGCTTGGCTTTCTGATACGCACTGTGCACCTCTGCGGACCAGAGCCGGGACGTGACGGTTCTGAAAGATTCCAGTCTCGCCTCCTGCATCTCCCTTCCGTCGCCGTGGAAATAATTGTCGCCGTGTCCATGCAGCGACACATTCAGGGCATCGATTCCCGCCCGGTTCAGCAGGGCAATCAGAGGTTCCATCCTGTCGGGTCTCAGATTCAGACCGTGAACGACCAGGGCGACGCCCCGGAGTCTTTTCAAGGGACTTTTGCGGTACCAGCGGGTGGAATGTTTTTCGCTGTCCGCGGCGACCTCGGGCAAATCATAAAACCTCGGAACGGCGCTGTTGAATCGCTGATAGAAAAAGAGAAGGGCAAAACCGATCAGCAGGAATGCCGACAGGATGATCCAGCGTGTTTTCATCTTCCGGAAGGTCCGTCAAGGCCGAAGCTCTACTCCGGCAGGGCCGATACTGGCCCGCTTTTGTCAAACGCCGGAGCTCCCCGACGTTCTAAACATGCTGCCGCTGCTCGAACATGAATCCGCTTTTCCCCGTTTCGGCCGTCATTCGTTTGACCTTTTTCTTCAGAGAGGCGGCGACTTCCGAAAACAGGGCCGGATGTGGATCCGTCCACATTTTGTCGCTGTCAATAACGGACACGCTCAGGGTGACAAGCGGCGTCCTGACCGGGTTGCCCTGGCGATCCGCTGTCCCGAGGAGACAACCTCTTGCGATATCCTCGTTCTTGAACAGATTGAGTTTTTCGGAATCGAAGCTTCGGCACAACTCCTCCAGGGTCTCTTCCCGGATGATGCCCCGGTTGACAATTACAAAGTCGTCGCCGCCGATATGCCCCACCCTGGCGCCCTCCGGCAGCCGGAAAAGCCAGTTGCCCAAGATCCTCGCCGTAAGGCAGAGCATCTCATCCCCCATAAGAAAACCGTATGTATCATTGTAACCTTTAAACTGATCGAGGTCGATATAGATGATCGAATAGTCGGGCCAGGTCAGCGCATCGTGGATCCAGCGGTGAATCGCATTGTTGCCAGGCAGGCCGGTCAGGGGATTGACCCCCATCGCGGAGCGGATCTCCAACTCAAGCGACTTGGTCATCACCTGCTTCATGGTCACACTCCCCACGAATTTCCCCTGGGCATCGACGACCAGGACGGGGTCGTACAGGTCTTCCGGCAGGCGGTCCATCGCCAGCTTCGCCATCATCGTCACCGTCATTTTATCTTCAACGACCAATGGATTCGGGTTGCAGACGACCTCAACGGGCTTCTTCTGGAGAAGTTCATACCCGAAAGCGCCGCCGGTTCTGGCATAAAATTGTTGTCGTGTGACCATTCCGGCGATACTCTCCCCGTCAAGAATGATCACATGGTCCAGGTGGGTCTGTTTCTTGAAAACCATATCCAACTCTTTGCAGCACAGGGTACGGATGGCAATTGTCATGGGGAGGATCACGAGACCCGCAACCTTCTCGTCCAGATCAATCGTGGCATGATCGTACTTATCGACCAACTCTCTCAGTTTCTTCCTCATGCCCTCGGAAACGGGATAGGGCTCCTTCTCCGGCATACCGAAGAGAAACCCTTGGGCGTACCGGACGCCGTAACGGACCAGGACCTCCAGCTCCTCGAAGGTTTCGACGCCTTCGGCGATTAGCTTGGCATTGACGCTGGAGGCGAATGCCGTGATGGCCTTGACAAGCTTCTGCTTGTAGTCATGCTTGTGAATGTCCCGGACGAGCGCCATGTCGAGCTTTAAATAGTGGGGTGTCGAGGCGATCAGGGTGATCAGACCGGAATAGCCGGACCCGAAATCATCCATGGCGATCTTGAACCCCTGATTGGCGTAATGGGAAACCAGCGCCCCGAATTTTTTCAGGTCCTCAAAAGTCTTTTCCTCGGTGATCTCGATAACGATCTGTTTTTGATCGATGCCGTACTCCCTAAGGCGCCCTTGGGTAAATTTTTCCAAAAAGCGGGGATCGCTGAAGATATCCGGGCTGACGTTGATAAAAAACAAAACGTTCCGGAACGGTTCGGGAAGGGAGGCTATCTTTTTTAGAGCCGCGATGCGGCAGGTCCTTTCCAAATCCCAGGTCGCCCCCATCCGCCTGGCCTCCGAAAACATCTGGCCGGGGGTCGCGTATGGAGGGACGCCCCGCGACAGGACTTCAAATCCCGTGACGGTGGCTGAGAAAAGATCGATGATGGGGTGAAAATGGGGGGTCACCTGGATCGAGTCTATAAACTCATCCACCCACACCCCCTGTGTGCTCCTGGGGTAGCTGAAGATCACCGCATTCCGATCGCTTTGCTCCAACATCTGGCTATGCATTTTTCATTTCTCCCTACTCACATCGTTGTTTAAGCCGTCGCCTTTTCGGACACGGCCCCCGATTCAGGATCGAATAGCGAGGATGGGTCAGGTTACCGTACCGCCTGTTTGAAGGTCATCATCATAGAATAGAATTGTTAAGCGCTGATGACGGATCTGTGAAGAAACGATGACAAATGAGAAATGGATCTGAAGGAGAAGGCAAAGGGAGAAATTTTCACGCATCCGCATCGGAAAATTTGTAGCCGATGCCGCGTACAGTCAGGATGTACTGAGGATTCGACTTGTCCGGTTCGATCACCCCGCGGAGGCGGCTGATGTGGACATCCACGGTCCGGGGTTCGACAAAGGCTTCGTCTCCCCATACCCGGTCCAGCAGTTGCTCCCGGCTGTACACCCGGCCGGGATGGGCGATGAAGAATTGAAGCAGCTTGAATTCACGGGAACTCAGCTCGACCTGTTGGCCATCCACCGTCACCTGGTAGGACTTGAAATCGACATGAAGCCCTCTGAAATCGACCGCCTCCTGCAGATCATCGGCCGGTTTCCGTTCAGACCGCCTCAGCACGGCGCGGACACGGGCGATCAGCTCCCGGACGTGGAACGGCTTGGTGATGTAGTCGTCCGCTCCGATCTCCAGCCCCAGAATCTTGTCCACAGGGTCGGACTTGGCGGTCAGCATGATGATCGGGATGGCGGATGTTTCGGTCTGGCGACGGATCATCCGGCACGCCTCCATGCCCGGCATCGCCGGCATCATCAGGTCGAGAATGACGAGATCCGGTTTGTCCGCATTGACCCTCTCCCAGGCTTGTCGCCCGTCAAAGGCCTTGCAGACGGCAAAGCCTTCCTGTTCGAGATTGTAGGCAATCAGCTCGACGATGTCTTTTTCGTCATCGGCAACGAGGATCTTCTTTTGCGTCATGCAAGACTCCGTTATTCTGATTCCCTGGAAACGGGAAAGTAAAGCGAAACCGTTGTGCCGTGACCCAGCGCGCTGTCGATCATCACCCGTCCGCCGTGGGCCATCATCAGGTGTTTGACGATGGACAATCCCAGCCCCGTGCCTCCCTGCTCGCGAGATCGTGTCTTGTCCGCCCGGTAGAAACGCTCGCCCAGCCTTGGGATCTCGCCCTTTGGAATGCCGACGCCTGTATCGGAAATCCGGATGGTCAGGAACCCCTCTTCGCCTGGTGAAGTTGTGATGGCGACCGTCCCCCCGACCGGGGTAAATTTGATAGCATTATCAATGATATTAATCAGAATCTGCGCCAGCCGGTCCCGGTCGGCACGGATCAGCGGCAGCTCCCCGGCAATCCCGTTCCGGATCGTCAACCCTTTTTCCTCGGCCCTCGCCTCGACAACGGCCAGGACCTGGTCGAGCGCCTCTTCGATCCGCACCCCGTCCAGGTGAAGTTTTGCCTCGCCCAGTTCAAGACCGGACAAGGTCAGGAGATCCTCCACCAGGCGGTTCAGCCGTTCGGCGTTCTCGCGGATCGTCCGCAGAAATTGAAGCGCCTTCGCCCGGTTATCCACGGCGCCCTGTTCCAGGGTTTCCGCAAATCCGATGATCGCGGTCAGAGGG
>CAIUXU010000170.1 GCA_903903205.1 uncultured Syntrophobacterales bacterium | reverse complement strand
GGCGGATCGCCTTTGATCTCCGGGAGCGCGGGATCGACGCGGAACTCGCCGCGCAGGTGATTGAGGAAGTGCGTGGGGAGTTTGACGAGGAGGAGGCGGCAACACGGTTGCTTCGGAAGAAGACCAGAGGACGGCCGGTCGCCACGCTAAGTGATCGGGAAAAGGCCGGATTGGCCAGAAACCTGATGGGGAAGGGATTCCCCACCGGGCTCATCTACAAGATACTGAAAAAAACAGAGGAGGAAGGGTTCCATGACGATGACGGGGAGTGAAATTCGGGAGAGTTATCTGAAATTTTTTGAAGGGAAGGGGCATGCGCGGATCGGCAGCTCCCCTCTCGTGCCCAAGGACGACCCGACACTCCTGTTCACCAACGCCGGAATGGTGCAGTTCAAGAACTGTTTTCTGGGGCTGGAGGATCGAAGCTATCACCGGGCCGTGACCTCACAGAAGTGCGTCCGGGCAGGCGGGAAGCACAACGACCTGGAAAACGTCGGCGTCACGGCGCGCCACCATACCTTCTTCGAGATGCTGGGAAACTTCTCTTTCGGGGATTATTTCAAGCAGGAGACGATTGCCTGGGCGTGGGAGTATCTCACCTCCGTCATGGGCCTGCCGAAGGAAAAGCTCTGGATCACGATCTTCACGGACGACGATGAGGCGTTCAAGATCTGGCATGAAGGAATGGGGGTTCCCGCAGAACGGATCGTCCGGATGGGTGAGAAGAGCAACTTCTGGATGATGGGAGAGACCGGCCCCTGTGGCCCCTGCTCCGAAATCCTCTACGACCAGGGGGAAGGGACAGGCTGCGGAAAGCCGACATGCGACGTGCATTGCGAATGCGACCGGCACCTCGAAATCTGGAATCTCGTTTTTACCCAGTTTGACCGCGACGCCGCAGGGAAGCTGAATGCGCTGCCGAAGCCGAACATCGACACGGGCATGGGCCTCGAGCGCCTGGCCGCCGTCGTCCAGGGGGTGACGAGCAACTACGAATCGGATCTCTTCACCGGGATCATCCGCTTCATTGCAGAGATCAGCGCCCGTACCTACGGAAAAAATGGCGACGACGACATCTCGATCCGCGTCATCGCCGACCACAGCCGCTCCGTGACCTTCCTGATCGGCGACGGCGTTCTCCCAAGCAACGAAGGGCGCGGCTATGTCCTCCGGCGAATACTCCGGCGGGCGGCGCGCCACGGGAAGCTCCTCGGGATGAACCGGCCCTTCCTCCATGATGTGTGCGGGGTCGTGATCAACAAGATGAAAGAGGCCTACCCGGACCTGGTGGACAAGACCGCCTACATCCGGAAGGTCGTGGAGAGCGAAGAGCAGCGCTTCATCGAAACCCTCGACGCCGGCCTCCGTATCCTCCAGGAGGAGGTGGCCATTCTGAAAGAGTCTGGTGGGGAGGTGATTCCCGGTGATATCGTTTTCAAACTCTACGACACCTTCGGTTTTCCGACCGACCTTACGGCGGATATCGTCATGAAGGACAGCCTTGTTCTCGACATGGAGGGTTTCGAAAAGGCGATGGCCACCCAGCGGACAAAGGCGCGCGAATCCTGGAAAGGGAGCGGGCAGGAAGCGATCTCCGAAGTTTACCACCGTCTAGCGGCTGAAGGGATCGCGACGGCGTTTACAGGGCATGAAGGGGTGACAGAAGGTTCGGCGGAAATAGTCACAGCGATTGTGAAAAATGGTCAGCCAGTCGTTGAGATCGGCGAAGGGGACGATGCGGAGATCATCCTTACCAGGACCCCCTTCTACGGTGAGACCGGCGGTCAGGTGGGAGATACCGGCGTGGTTACCGGCAAAAACTTCTGCTTTACGGTGACATCCACGCAGCGGCCGCTCGAAAATCTCATTACCCACATCGGCGTACTCAAAAGCGGGAGACTCCGGAAAGGGGATTCGGTCGATATTCTGCAGGTGGACAACGAAACCCGGCGGGCGACGGAGGCAAACCATTCCGGCACCCACCTCCTCCAGGCCGCGCTGAAGCAGGTCCTGGGCGAGCATGTCAAGCAGTCTGGCTCCCTGGTGAACGCCGATCGCCTCCGTTTTGACTTCACCCATTTTTCAAGGATCGAAGAGGAAGAGCTAACGAGGGTGGAGGCGCTGGCCAACTGGATGATCCGGGCGAATGTCCCTGTCGAAACCGTTGTTATGCCCCTTGCGGAGGCGGTAAAGAGCGGGGCGACCGCGGTCTTCGACGAAAAATACGGAGAGACGGTCCGTGTCGTCGGAATGGCCGGATTCAGCAGCGAATTCTGCGGGGGAACGCATGTGCAAAGGACGGGGGATATCGGATTGATCAAGATCGTCCATGAATCCTCCATAGCCGCAGGCGTTCGCAGGGTCGAAGCGGTGACGGGACATGCAGCCGTCGTCCATGTGCAGCGCGCGGAAGATGAACTCCGGAAGACGGCCGGTCTGCTGAGGATCGGCCCACTGGAGACGGCGGATAGAACCGAAAAGTTGCTGCGGCGCGAACGGGAGCTGGAGAAGGAGATCGAGATCCTGAAAGGAAAACTGGCGGCGAAGGACTCCGGCGATCTGATGGGCCGCGTCCGTCAGATCAACGGGATCGATGTCCTTGCGACCGTCGTGGAGGCTTCCGACGTCAAAGCCCTCCGGGATTTGGGCGACAAGCTCCGGGACCGGCTCCGTTCCGGCATCATCCTGCTCGGGAGCCGCGCGGACGGGAAGGCGATGCTCCTCTGTCTGGTGACGAAGGATCTAAACGACCGCTACCATGCGGGCAAGATCATCCAGGCCATCGCCCCGCTCGTCGGTGGCAGCGGCGGCGGCCGGCCCGACATGGCCCAGGCGGGAGGGCCGAAGGCGGAGCTCCTGGAGCAGGCCCTGGAGAAACTTTCCGACCTGCTTTAACCCCTCGTCCAAGAGCCCCGGAATCAGAGCTATGATTCATTTACTTGCTCAGCGTTTTGTCCGTCGTTTCTGCCGCATCTTGGTGTTTGGCCTTTTGCTGTTTGCGGGTGTTGCCCAAGCGGAGCCCAACACTGTCAAGATACTGGTCGGTTTTCCGCCCGGCGGCGGCACGGACACCATTGCGCGCATCCTGGCCGACAAGCTCAATGACCCGCTGGGCAGCCCAGTCATTGTTGAAAACCGTCCGGGAGCGGGTGGCCAGGTCGCTGCAAAGGCCCTTAAGGACGCGCCTGCAGATGGCAGAACGTTTCTCCTTTCACACGATCATACGGTCTCCATCCTGCCTCTTGTCGTAAAAAATCCAGGTTTTGACCCGCTCCACGACTTTGTGCCGGTGGCAGGTTTTGCGACATTCGTGAACGCGCTGGCCGTGTCTGGTGGTACGCCGGCCAAGACCATGAACGATTATGTGGCATGGGTGCGTCGCCATGGCGCTGGTGTGGAAAAAGTAGGTGTGCCGTCGCCCGCATCGGTCCCTGAATTTCTGGTCAAACTCATTGACCAGAAATATGCTCTCAACCTGCAAGCCATTGCTTACCAGGGCGCCGCCCCCATGATGGCAGACATGCTGAGCAACCAGATCCCTGCCGGTGTGGGTTCAGTGCCTGAGTTTATCGAGAACCACAGGGTAGGTAGAATCCGTATCATTGCAGTGCTGGGTGGCGTGCGGCAAGCGACTCTGCCCGATGTTCCGACCTTTGCCGAACTGGGTTTGGCGGGGTTTGAAGATGTGCCGTATTACGGCATTTTTGCTCCTGCCGGCACACCAAAGGAGAACATTGATCGTCTCTCCGGTGCGCTGGGCAAAGTGCTGGCCATGCCGGACGTGCATGCCCGACTGACATCTATGGGGTTCACGGTGGGGCACATGACCTCGCAGGAACTCACCATCCGTGAAAGAACCTATACACAGACGTGGGCACGCATCATCAAGGCGAGCGGTTTCCAGGCACAATAAATCTGCTGACACTCAAGAGAAGGATTCAAGAGGAGAGGCATGAGACGTTTTGTACTACAATCGGAATAACAGCGTCGGAATGGAAAATTTTTAATGAGCCTCAAGATTGTTCGCTCCGTCTGCCCATACGACTGTCCCGACACCTGTGGCCTGCTGGTGGAGGTCAAAGATGGCCACGCCGTGCGCGTTTCTGGCGACCCCGCCCATCCCATCACCCGTGGCCTGCTCTGCCCCAAAATGAACCATTACGAACGCACGGTCCATTCGCCGCGCCGCCTGCTGACCCCGCTGATACGAACCGGTCCCAAAGGAGAAGGGCGTTTTGAACCACTTTCATGGGATGAGGCCATCGAACGCATTTGTTCCTGCTGGAAGGGCCTTATTGCCAGTCATGGGGGCGAATGCGTCCTGCCCTACTCCTATGCCGGTACCATGGGGCTGGTGCAGCGAAACAGCGGGCATCCTTTTTTCCACAAATTGGGCGCTTCACGTTTGGAACGGACCATCTGTTCATCAGCCAAGGAGGCGGGCTGGAAGGCGATCATGGGAGAGACCACGGCCATGGATCCGGCGGAGATCGAGAAGAGCGACCTCGTGATCCTGTGGGGGATCAATGCGGCCTCCACCAGCATTCATGTCATGCGGGACGCCCAGACGGCCCGGCGACGCGGCGCCCGCTTGTGGGCCATCGATACCTATCACACACCAACTTGCGAGGCGGCGGATGAGGCTTTTATCGTCTCTCCCGGTGGCGACGGAGCTCTGGCCCTGGGGATGATGCACGTCATGGTTCGCGAGGGTCTGCTGGATCGGGCATTTATCAAGGATAACGTGTTCGGGTTCGAGGAGTTCACGGAAAAGGTGTTGAACAGGTGCTCCCCGGAGCGTATGTCGCCGGTCTGTGGTCTGCCGGCCGCCGTCATCGAACGCATGGCGCGGGAGTTTGTCGCCGCAAAGGCGCCCTTCATCCGCCTGGGAAGTGGCCTCTCCCGCTATGGCAACGGCGCCATGACTGTCCGTACCATCGCCTGCCTGCCCGCCCTCAGTGGTGCATGGCAGCAACCCGGCGGCGGCGTCTTGACCGGCACATCCACCGGGGGCGCCTTCCCCCTGCACAGGGTCACGCGGGAGGATTTCATGGAGCGACCGACACGCCTGGTGAGCATGAATCAATTGGGCGCAGCACTCACCGAGCTCGGCGATCCTCCCGTCATGTCCCTGTACGTTTACCATTCCAATCCGGCTGCCGTGGCGCCCGACCAGAACGCCGTCATCAAAGGGCTTGAGCGTAACAACCTGTTCACCGTAGTTCATGAGCGTTTTCTAACAGATACGGCCCGGTATGCCGACATCGTCTTGCCGGCGACCTCGTCTCTCGAACAACCCGACCTCTACCGCTGTTACGGAGGATATCAAAGTCAACGATGCGCGGCAGCCATCCCACCCGTGGGTCAGGCAAAATCCAACTGGGACCTCTTTTCATTGCTCGCGGCCGGAATGGGATGGGATGAACCCTTTTTCAGGCAGTCGCCTGACGACCTCGTGGAACAGTTGCTCGATTTTGACACCCCCTGGCGCGATGCCGGGCTAACCAAAAACCTGCGAGACGGCGAGACGGTGCTGTTGACGCCGCCCTCAAAATCCAGGTGTAGCTGGGAGACCCCTTCCGGCCGGATCGAAATCCGCAATGACCGGGAATCCGAACCTCTGCCGCGCCTGCTTCCCACCCATGCCGAGGGGGACGGTTTTCCTTTGCGCTTGCAGCCGGCAACAACACCCTATGCCCTCAATTCCAGTTTTTACGAGCAGGATAACTTGCGGGATAAACAGGAATGCATGGCGTTGATGATGCACCCCAAGGATGCAGCGGCGAGGGGGCTCGCTGACGGTCAGCGCGTGACGGCGTACAATGGCCACGGCGAGGTAGAGTTTGTCCTGAAGACCACGAAGCGGGCGCCGGCGGGTACGGTGGTCACGGAAGGTGTCTGGTGGCGAGAGTTCATCCCCGGCCAGCGCGGAGTGAATGCTCTGACCTCCCAGCGCCTGACTGACGCCGGACGGGGGAGTACCTTGTATGATGTGACGGTGGATGTACGGGGGAAAACGGATTTGAAATGATAGGACATCACCGACGGATGAGATCATCATCAAATACTTTCAGCCGCACAACATCGAATCTTCCGGTGGAGACTTCAAAGCACTTCTGAATCCTCGTCAGGTCAGCGACCTGAATTTCTTGAAGAATGGGATAAGTCCACCTTCTGCGAGAATCCGTTGCATGATCTCGGGAAACGGAACGGCCCGAGCCTCGATATTCCTTGTCAGGTTTATCACCACGCCCGTATCGAAGTTGATCTCCATGAGATCGCCGTCCACTGTTCCTTCGACCACCGCCTCAGCGAGCGGCAGCCCAAGGTTGGTCGCATTGCGGTAGAAGCCCCGGCTGAATGAGCGGGCCATTACCGCCTGAACACCTGCTTCACGAAGCAGAACCGGAACGATCTCGCGTGTGGAACCTACGCCGAAATTACTCCCGGCAACCAGGATCGATCCCGGCAGACGCGTATACAATCCCGGATCAATCGACTCGAACATATGGGGAATCAGTGATTTCGGATCACCCTGTCTCGACATGTATTTGGCCGGGACCACTACGCCGGTATTGATGTTGTTACCAAGAACGATGGCGGAGCCGCTGAGTTTCATGGGATGACAACCTCCAGTGTACGGGGATCGGTGAGCCGCCCGGTCACAGCCGAAGCCGCAGCGGTCGCAGGGGAAGCCAGATAGATCCGAGAGCTGTTGTCGCCCATCCGACCGGGATAGTTGCGTGAGCCTGTGGAAATCACGACCTCACCAGCGGCAGCAAGCCCTGAGTGTAAACCCGCGCAAGGGCCGCAACTCGGAGCCATAACCATGCAGCCAGCCTCCACCAGGGTTTGGGTAATCCCCTCTTCCAGCATCTGTAGTTGGATGGTCCGGGAGGCGGGGAAGCAGATGCAGCGAACTTCGGATGATACTTTGCGACCCTTGAAAATCGCCGCAACGATCCGGTAGTCCTCCAGACGGGCATTTGTGCAGGTTCCGATGAAGACCTGATCGACTTTCACTGGCTCCGCATCGCATACGTCCGTCACATTGTCGATGGAGGGCGGGCAGGCCACCTGAGGCCCGAGACGATTAAGGTCGATTTCAATTACCCGCGCATAGGTCGCATCGCTATCGGGGGCGAAGATCAGGGCCGCATCGGGCGACGCGCCGATCGATGCGAGCCAGTCTAGTGTGATTCGGTCGGGTGGAAAGAGACCCGCTTTTGCACTGGATTCTACGGCCAGGCTGGCTATTGTTGCACGATCGCTCATGCCGAGGCTCGCGACACCCGGACCGCCGAACTCCAATGCCATGTAGTCGCCGCCGTCCTCCCGTAAAATCCGCATCAGTGCCAGCGAGACATCCTTCCCGGAGACGCCCGGTTGAATCGATCCTTCGAACGATACCTTGAGGGATGCGGGAATGCGCAGCCAAACCTTGCCGGTTATCAAGGCGATAGCCGCTTCACCCGCGCCCATGCTGGTGCCGAACGCCCCCGAAGCCCCATAAGCGCAGGAATGCGAATCGGTGCCGATTACAAGGTGCCCGGGAAGCGCCTTCCCGCGCTCAAGCACCAATTGATGGCAGATGCCCATCCCTAAATCGGCGACAGCAACGCCGAACTTTCGCCCTGCCGCGCGCAGGCGAGCGTGAAATTCCGCAGACTCCAGGGTTGGCGGCGGAGCAAAGTGATCAAGCACAATGAGAGCCTTCTCTGGGGCGTGCAGTCTCTCCGCCCCCAGCTCGTCAAGGATTTGGACGGTACGGGGTCCGTTGATATCCTGGATCATCACGAAATCGACATCCGCCACGCAAACCTCCCCGCTTTGCACGGGGCGACCCACTGCCCGGCTGAGTACTTTTTCTGCATATGTTTGTGCCATATTGTTCCTTACCTCTGCTTCACCTTGAGCAGGTTAGCCTTGGTGGCGAGCCCCTTAACCAGCGCATCCTGCTCAGTGATGAACTTGCCGAACTCTTCAGGCCCCAGGTACCCGCCAATCTGCCCGGATTCCTTGAGCCACTTCTTCCATCCCTCTGTCTCGGTGGCTTGCTTGAACCGATCCACCAGGAACTTGACGATGACATCCGGTGTACCAGCCAAGGCATGAACGCCTCGCCAATGTTCGAACACGAAATCGTAGCCCTGGTCCTTCAGGGTCCGGACCGAGGCGAACTCCGGAATGCCTGTATACTGCTTTGCCGAACCGACGGCCAAGTAACGGATCTTACCTGCCTTGATATAGTCAATGGACTCTGAGGCCTGCAACATAGCCGCACCTATATCGCCACCGAGAAGGGCAACGGCTGCCTCGCCACCCCCTCCATAGGCCACCCACGAGAATTTGATCCCTTTGTCCAGGCACAGATTGTAGAAGAAGAGATATTCCGGACCGCCAACAGGCGAACCACCAAACTTAACCTTCCCCTCCTTGGCCGCGGTCAGCAAATCCTGAAAGGTCTTGTACGGTGAACTCGCTGCCACACCGATGAAGTTCGGTTCCACCTGCAATCGAACGATGGGGCGGAAGTCGGTGAGGAGGTCCACCCCGGATGCCTGGACATACTTCCACAGGACGCTTGTCGCCGTCGTGATTAGCAAATTGTAGCCATCTGGCTTCTTGGCGGCCATGTAATTCTCCATATTTTTTCCGCCACCACCCGGCTTGTTGGTTACGATCATGGGCTTTCCCACCGATTTCTTGGAAAACTCGATCAACTGGCGAGCGACGACGTCGCCACCGCCGCCGACGGATGACTGGGTCACAAACTCGATTTCACGTTCCGGATAGCTGGACCCAGTAGAGGGTGTGCCACTGTGCGCTGCAGGGACGCATGCTGCCAGAATCGACCACGTCGTCGCAAGCGCAACGACGAGAGATCTGCCAAATCTCGAATGGATCATTGGATACAAACCTCCTCGACAATGTTGTCGCTTCATGTCTGGCAAGCTGCCTTGGATTGGACGGTTAGCAAAACTTCCCACCTGTGCGGTATCATGGATATTTTCGCCTATGATCATCATAATTCATCCTCCTATTTTATGGACGGGCTTTCTTTGAGCCCAAATACTTTGCAATGAACGGGTACACGACGGACAGACAGGTGAGGAGCAGCAGGATCAGACAGATTGGACGGGTCAGGAAAATCGTCCACGAACCGTCGGAGATGACCAGGGAACGGCGTAAGCTCGTCTCGATGAGACTACCCAGCACAAGTCCCAGTACCGTGGCCACCGTACTGAATCCGTGCCGCGTCATGAAGAAGCCGATAATTCCCATGACGAGCAGGACGTAAACCTGGAACACACCAAACTGGAGACCATAGGTTCCCACAATGATCAGCGCCAGAATGCAGGTAACGAGGTGCGGTTTCTGGACGTTGACCAAGTGAATCCACGGTTTCAGGAATACCCTCCCCAGAATGTACATGGCAATCGATGCCGTCAGAAGTCCACCAAAGAGGCTGTAGATGATATCGGGCCGGGTCGTGGCCAACATAGGTCCCGGCCGCAAACCGTGCAGGATGAGGCCACCCATCAGGATTGCTGACGATGCGGAGCTGGGGATCCCAAAGGCAAGGAGCGGTACAACGGCCCCCCCGACAACGGCATTATTGGCGGCTTCCGGTGCGGCAATCGCATCAGGAACACCCTGACCAAAACGGGCCCCATCCCGAGACCAGCGCCGCATCTCGTTGTACGAAATGAACGAGGCAATCGTCGCACCCGCGCCCGGCAGGACACCGACAAAGAGGCCGATAACGCTCCCCAGGAGCGTTGCTGGCAGAACACGAATATATTCTTTGACCGTAGGCAGGGTAAAATTCTCTTTTCCGCTGAATTTCACTTCTTCGGCAGGGGCGCGGATATTAAGGACTTCCGCGAGCATCTCGGACATCGCCAACAGCCCTATTACTACGGGCACCGTCTTGATGCCATCCAGCAAATCCGGGATATTGAAAGTGAAGCGATCCGCTCCAGAGACGTAGTCGGAGCCGACTGTGGCCATGAGAAGGCCAAAAAGGACCGAGGCCAGCCCCTTCCAGAGGTTATTTTTCGACAAGCCAACTACGGCTGACAAGCCGAGGATGGCAAGCAGCAGTAACTCCGGCGCGCCGAAAAGAAGCGATACATAAGAGAGCGGCACCAGCAACAGCACCATGCCTACGGCGCCGAACAGGCTGGCAATAGTGCCCGGCACGAGGGAGTATCCCAGCGCCTTTCCCGTCTCCCCACGCATGTGCATCGCAAAGCCATCCATGGTGGCGGGGACGTTGGATGGTTCCCCGGGCGCCCTGATGAGGATGGCTGGAATGGATCCGCCATACTCGGCCCCCACATAAATACCGGACAGTAGCATGAGAGCAATGCCGGCTTCTAACCCCCAAGTGAACGGGAGAAAG
>CAIUXU010000169.1 GCA_903903205.1 uncultured Syntrophobacterales bacterium | reverse complement strand
TCACGGTGGCTGCACATATTGCGGCAATGGCGCCGGGGACGAACATCGGCGCGGCGCATCCTGTCGGGCTCGGGATCGGTGGTGGGCTGGACAAGACGATGAGCGAAAAGGTGGAAAATGATGCCGTTGCCTACGTTCGTGGAATTGCTAACAAAAGAGGAAAAAATGAAGCGTGGGTCGAGATGGCGGTCCGGAAGAGCGAATCGATCACCGCCGAGGAGGCCCTTCGCCTGAAGGTGATCGACTTCATTGCGGCGGATCTGAGTGTTCTTCTTGATCAGGCGGACGGTCGAGAAGTTGCTCTCGCCAGCGGAAAGAAGATCCTGAAGACGAAAGGCGCCCTCCTCAATGAAAAAGTGATGGGCGTCCGGCAGAATGTCCTCTCCGCGCTTAGCGATCCGAACATCGCCTACATTCTGCTGCTGATTGGTCTTGCCGGCCTCTACTTTGAGTTTTCCACCCCGGGCGCATTTCTGCCCGGCGTGATCGGAGGGATCTCCCTGATCATGGCCTTCTTCGCGATGCAGACGCTTCCGGTGAACTATGCCGGGGTCGCCCTGATCCTCTTCAGCATCATTCTGTTCATTGCGGAGATCAAGGTGATCAGCCACGGAATACTGACCACCGGCGGAATCGTCTCGCTTGCCATCGGGTCGCTGATGCTTTTCGAGGCCCCCGATCCGTCGCTGCGGGTCTCCTGGGGCGTTCTAATTCCAGCGGTGACGATCACGTCGCTCTTCTTCATCGCCGTGATTGCGATTGCCGTCAAGGCGCAGTTGCGGCCGAGGCAGGGAGGCCAGGAGGGGATGCAGGGAGA
This sequence comes from uncultured Syntrophobacterales bacterium, assembly GCA_903903205.1. Taxonomy (GTDB): domain Bacteria; phylum Desulfobacterota; class Syntrophia; order Syntrophales; family UBA5619; genus UBA5619. The sequence continues at coordinate 2,364 of CAIUXU010000169.1, read as the reverse complement.
AGAAGGTCTGGCAATAACCGATATCCATGCGGCGGGAAAGGCGCTCATTCACGGGGAGCACTGGAATGCAAACAGCGACGGTCCCGTAAGCAAGGGGACCAAAATACGCGTGATCCATGTGGAAAATCTGAAAGTCAAAGTGGAACCCATCGAAAAATAAAAGGAGGCAGATTATGTCAGGTTTGTACCCAGTCATCGTTTTGTTTGTTCTGGTCGTCATGTTCCTTTCCTCGGCCATTCGGATTCTCAACGAGTATGAGCGGGCCGTCGTCTTTCGTCTGGGAAGGGTCATCGCCACGAAAGGCCCCGGGCTCATCATTCTGATTCCCGTCGTCGACAAGATGGTCCGGATCGACATGCGGACAATCACAATGGATATCCCCCCGCAGGATGTTATCACCCGGGACAACGTTTCGATCAAGGTTAACGCCGTCGTCTATTTCCGGGTTCTTGACGCGAAAGCCGCTGTGATCGATGTCGAAAATTACCTCTATGCGACGTCGCAGCTCTCCCAGACGACCCTCCGGAGCGTTTGCGGCCAGATGGAGCTGGACGAAATTCTCTCCGAGCGGGAGAAGATCAACCTCCAGCTCCAGGAGATCCTGGACCGGAGCACCGAACCCTGGGGGATCAAGGTCTCCCACGTCGAGGTCAAGCAGATCGATCTGCCCGAAGAGATGAAACGGGCGATTGCCAAGCAGGCGGAAGCGGAGCGGGAACGGCGGGCCAAGGTAATCAACGCGGAAGGCGAGTTCCAGGCGGCCCAGAAGCTGATCGAGGCGGCGGCCCTCATGGAAACGCAGCCGATGTCGCTGCAACTCCGCTATCTCCAGACCCTGAACCAGATCGCGGCGGAGAACAATTCGACAACGATCTTCCCGATCCCGATCGATCTCTTCAAGCCGTTCCTCAAGCTGGCGGAGAAACTGTAGAATAACCGCTTGACACGGTATTCCCATCTTCATATAGTCCCGACCCTTGATAAAGCATCTCCTTCGCAGGCAAGAGGGAGATGCGGTTTCGGGCGGACAGGGCGGATTGCTGCGCTTCAGAACAGAAAACAGCCGCGCGGATGGAAAGGAAAAAGCGTTGCGAATCAGGAATTTCAAAGACTTCTACACCGGCATCTACTGCGGGGCGCAGTATGGTGGTTCCACCACATCGATCCTGGTTAACCTGCCGGGAGAGTCCTCATCCATTGTGACCTGCATCGATGGTTACCAGATGGCGCGGAACGGCCGCGCCGGCGCCGCCCTGACCATTTCCGCACTCGGGTCTTTTTTCGCCGGAACCATCGCAACCATGGTTGTGGCGGGATTTGCGTCGCTGCTGTCGGAGCTTGCGCTCACCTTTGGCCCCGCCGAGTACTTCTCGCTCATGGTTCTGGGGCTGATCGGTGCGGTGGTCCTGGCGCACGGCTCGCTGATCAAGGCGGTCGGGATGATCATCCTGGGCCTGCTTCTGGGCATGGTCGGCATGGATGTCAATTCAGGCAACAGTAGGGGACGCTGTTAACTTATTAACTTATTAACCTCATGTTTTTCTGTCATCACCGCGGCGCCAGATTCCGGAGGTCGTCCGGGGTGTTGATATTCAGGAACATTCGCCCCTCCGGGTCGAAGGAGTGGAGAACTTCAGGGGGGATCTGGAGGACTTTCTGGCTCGGATAGAGCTCCCTGATTTTCAGGCGGTTCTGGTCGAGGAGGCTCCGGATCACCGGGAGGCAGCGGCGGGAATAGATGGCGTGAAGCGGTTGGATGCCGTCGGGAGGGGCTGGAACGACGATATCGTATCTCGCAGCCACTCCGATCATGTATTCCAGGAAGGCCCGGTTCAGGAAGGGCATGTCGCACGCCGCAACAAAGACCTGTTCATCAGAAGCAAAGAAAAGTCCGGTGTAAATTCCGCCAAAGACGCCCTTCTCCGGGAGGATGTCGGTGACGATCGTCGCCTGCTGATCGAGATACTCGAGCGGGGAGGCGGTAACGATGATCACCTCCTGAAAAACTTTCCGGAAGAGCTGGACGATCCGGTCGATCATCCGTTCGCCTTCGACGCGCAGAAATGCCTTGTTTACCCCCATTCGCCTGTTTGCGCCGCCCGAAAGGATTACACCTGTCATGCTGAAACCTCTTTCTTTTTGTGTACGCGGTAGCGAGCATCAAGGATCACGACCCTGCCCCGGTCCGCCTCCGAGCGGATCAGTCGGCCGATCCCCTGCCGCAGTTTGATAGCGGTTTCATAACGGTAGCGCCGCCAGTACTCCTCGCTCGGGAGGAGGGTCCGCCGCGCGATCTGAAGCGGGTCCTGCGGGTGGGGGAAGGGGAGGCGGGTGATGACCACCTGGGTCAGCGTTTCGCCGGG
>CAIUXU010000168.1 GCA_903903205.1 uncultured Syntrophobacterales bacterium | reverse complement strand
CGCCATGACCACTGCCATGGCGGGGGTGAAAGGGATACCCAAAGCCATCAGGGGGACATAGGCTCCTCCCACGGCGGCGTTGTTGGCCGCCTCCGGCCCCGCCACACCTTCAATTGCGCCCCTGCCGAACTCTCCGGATTTATCGAGCTTACTCTCCACCGAATAGGAAACCATGGTCGAGATAATCGGGGAGGGACCGGGAACGAGGCCGACGAAAAAGCCGATGAAGGAACCCCGGATGATGGGCCAGAACGAGCGCCTCCACTCCACCAGCGTCGGCCAGAGTTCCCGGAAACGGACCTTTTGGAGTTTCATATTTCCCACCGGTTCTTCGGCGGTGATAAGCACTTCGGAAATTCCGAAGAGACCCATGGCAACCGGCAGGAAATCGATCCCCTGGGCCAGGAGGGGCTGCTTGAATGTGTAGCGCATGTAGCCGGCCACGGTCTCCATACCGACCGTTCCGAGGGCGAGCCCCAAGGAGATCATCAGCAGCGATTTGAGGAGATTCCCTCCCGTCAGCCGCGACATGATCACGAGCCCGACCAGGGCAATGGCCAGATATTCGGGAGGACCGAACTTGAGGGCCGCATTTGCCAGCGTGGGGGCCAGAAAACTCAGGCCGAGCAGGCTGATCGTCCCTGCGACGAACGATCCGATGGCGGCGACCGCGAGAGCAGCCCCGGCACGGCCCCGGCGGGCCATCTGGTAACCTTCGATACAGGTGACGACGGAAGCAGCCTCCCCGGGGATGTTGAGAAGGATGGAGGTCGTTGAGCCACCGTACATGGCCCCGAAGTAAATGCCGGCAAAGAGGATCATCCCTGCCGTCGGGTCGAAACCGTAGGTCAGCGAAAGCAGGAGTGCCATCGTCCCCAAGGGGCCAAGGCCGGGCAGGATACCAATAATGGTTCCGATCACCGCCCCAAGAAACCCGAAAAGGAGGTTCATGGGAGTTAATGCCACCGAAAAGCCGTGAATCAGTCCGCTAAAGAGGTCCATCTCTTTTCTCTCCTATCCAAGAACCTCTTCAAGAATCCCCATGGGCAGGGGAACCTTAAGCCAGAGGACAAACGAAATGTAGGATAAACCCGCAATGACAACCGCAATGGCCAGGGCGGGGGCCCAGCGGCGGAAGCCGAAGATGCGGATCGCAAGCACCAGGAAGAGGCAAATGGAGATTAAAAACCCGAGTTGTTGAAGTGCAAGGGCATAGACAATCAAGAGCGCCATCAGTTGGATGGTTTTTGCTACGTTGCGGTCTTCGGGGACGGTTAAGCCCTGGCTGCCGCTGGGCGACGGGGAAGACAAGGCTTCACCAGACTTCTTCCGGGGGAAAATTTCCTGAAGGAGACACCCCAGCGCTGTCACAACCATAAATATGCCGATAATCTTAGGGAAAAGTCCGGGACCCGGGTAGGAAAGGCGGCCCTGGGGCATGTTTATGGCCATGATCGCATAGACCAAACCGACCGCAAGAACCAATCCCGCAAATACGACCGAACCAATCTTCACGAGAGCACCTCTTTTTTTAAAAACGGATTCACCCAGCAACTGCATTCATCTGCAGCATTACCCACAGTAAGGTTACAGGGGAGTAATAGAGGGGGCGCCGGTCAATCTGCGGGCGGGAAAGGCGGTAACGCCCTCCCCGCCCGCAGAGAAGTTATTTTGCCGCAGCGGCGTCCGGCGATTTCCCGTATTTGTCCCAGAGAGGTCTGTAGGCTATATCCAACTTTTTGATGTAGGCGGTATATTCTTCCGGTCCCTGATAGTCGGACGGGAAGGCCGTTTTCAGGGCGAGCCCCTTGAATTCCTCGGTACCCATCACCTGTTTGACGGTGCTCGCAAAGAGGTCGATGATGGCCTTGGGCGTGTTCTTGGGCATCGCGAACCCCCGCGACGAGCCGCTGGTAAAGTTGTATCCCAGTTCCTTGAAAGTGGGGACATCGGGAACGATCGGGGAACGTTGGTCGGTCATGATCGCCAGGGCCCGGAGCTTACCGCCCCGGAGCTGGGGGTAGACGATGCTCAGGTTATTGGCCGTGGCATCAATGTGGCCGGCCAATGCGGCCTGCCAGGAGGGTCCGTCTCCCGAGAAGGGCACGATATTGAGTTTCACCTGCGCCGCCCCTTCGAACATGTGCATTGCAAACCAGTCATCCCCAGGAGCCGAAGAGACGCCGATGCTGAGGGTATCCGGTTTTTCCTTGGCGGCCTTGATGACATCGGCTATCGTTTTATAGGGGCTTTCCGCCCGGACTACGAAGATGCCGGGATCCGTGACCACATTGGCGGCAAAGGCGAGGTCTGAAATTTTATAGCTGGTTTCCCTGACGTACGCGTTGATGGGAACTTGCGGGGTGCATGTAATGACGACCGTGTAGCCGTCGGGTTTGGACGTAGCCAGCTCTGTCAGGGCGATGTCGCTACCGGACCCAGGTTTATACACCGGAACAAAGGTGGTCTTCAGCACCTTTTCAAGATGCGGCCTGACCATGGAGATCATCACGTCGCTCCCCCCTCCGGGGGCGAAACCGATCAGCGTATTGATCGGCTTTCTGGGATAGTCAACCTTGGCCGACGTTCCCTGGGCAAAGACATTCGTTGCGAGGGCAACTGCCAGAAACACGGTAACCGCATATCCTTTTCTTCCAAGCATGGACGTTCCTCCTTCTTCCGTAAAGTGATGAAAATCTGTTTAATAACAATATGATATTCCGTATTAAACATTCGGCAATGTCTAGTGAACTTTGACAATGATCACCGAATCGCCACCCCGGGCTATCCCTCCTTGACCAAATTAACTTTTGGTTTTACATCTTCATTAACCACATTCCTGGGCCACTTGCCCTGGGCGACCCTGACGGCTTCCTGCCCCACGCTGATTCTGAGCCGCTTGAAGGCGGCGTCACAGTAAGACGCTGTGTGCGGCGTAACGATGACATGGTCCATTTTCAGCAAGGGATTATCGGGATCAATCGGATCTTTCTCAAAGACATCAATGCCGGCGCCGGCGATCCTATTGTCCTGCAGGGTCCTGATAAGGGCAGGCTCATCCACAACGGACCCGCGTGCCGTATTGATCAGATAGGCGCTCGGCTTCATCAGCGCAAGTTCTTTTTCGCCGATGAGATGGAAGGTCTCCTGATTGAGGCAGGGATGAAGCGAGACATAATCGGATTCCTCCATCACCTCGGACAGACTCTTCAGGACAATGCCCGATTCTCTGGTCAGATTCTGATCGACATAGGGGTCATGGCCGATTACCTTCAGGCCGAAGCACTGCGCCTTTCTGGCTGTCATGCGGCCGATGTTGCCGCAGCCGACAATGCCGAGGGTCTGCCCCCAGATGGAGCCCATGGGTTGCATGATCCGGCGGCTTGCTCCCCAGCCGGCGGTCTTGAGGAGATGATTCATCCCCACCAGTTTCTTGGCGCAGGCCATGAGCAGGAGGATCGCATGGTTGGAGACCTCCTCGAAGCAGAAGTCGGGAATGTTGACGACCAGCACGTGGTTGTCAGTCGCGGCATCGACATCGACGTTGTCGTAGCCGATACCGCAGCGGATGATCGCTTGCAGCTTGGGAAGATTCTCAAAAACGCGGCGGGTGAAGGCCGTCCTTACGGTAAAGATGACAGCGGCCTCCCCGGCCTTCGCGATGATTTCTTCCGCGCTTGCGGCATCGATATCGATCAACTCGATGCCTGCCTTTTGGATCACCTCCGCTTCGTCCGACAGGGGCGCCGCAATCGCCGCCCTTTCAACCCGTGCCACAACGGTTCTGTTTTTTTCCAACTCTATCCTCCTTGCCGCCACCGGCGACACATTTTATCTAAAGGTCGTACTCAACCCCCAGCTCCGCAGCAAGCTCCTGGAGCGAGGCAATAACCTGTGGATCAAGGGGGATGCCTTGACGCCGCTGTTTTTCAATCTCGTGTTCCATCTCACCGGCGAGGTAAATCCGCTCCACGCCCGGCGCTTTGGGCAAGCCATGGTACACCTTCACCATGCCTCCAATCGCTCTGGCAAAATCATCCGCCGGAATAAAGCTATCAATCTTCAATGCGCCGAAAAAATGGTTGGCGAGAAGTGTCGTGTTGGGCTGGGTGAGCAGCTCGGAAATGGAGACCGAACCGCCCAGGATACTGCAGAGGATATCCACCATGACGGAGAGGCCAAAACCCTTGAAGGCCCCGGTTTCCGGCAGCCTGCCAAGGGGAAGCAGCGCACCCTCTGTGGCGTACTTCTTCGGATCAGTCAAGGGCGTGCCCGTTTTGTCAACCGCCCAGCCTTCGGGTATGGTCGTCTGACCGTTTCTCAGGGCAACCTCGAACTTCGATCCGGCAACGACGGTGGTCGCCATATCGAGGACGAAAGGGGCGCCCCCTGCGACGGGGACGGCCACACTGATAACATTGATGCCGCCCCCCCGACCGACACTGCCGGGAACGACCATCGCCCTGCCGCCTGTCGTCAGGGAAATGCCGATCATGTTTTTGGGAAGAGCCATCATCGAGTAGCAGGAGGCGGCGCCGCAGTGGGTGCTGTTACGCACGGAAACGAAACCGGCGCCGGTCTGTCCGGCGCGCAGCATGGCTTCCGTCATGGCGTAGTGGCCAACCACAAAACCCAGACCGCGGTCACCGTCCACAACGGCTGTTGACTGGGCCTGACTTGTCAGCTTGATTTGCGGTTTGGGGTTGATGATGCCTTCCTTGATGCGCTTGACATAGAGCGGTCCCAGGTGGGAAACACCGTGGCTATCAATGCCCCGCAGGTCGGCCGACACCAGCATGCCTGCAGTTCTCTCTGCGTCTTCACGGGGAACGCCTACCTTTTGCAGTATTTTTGCAGAGAACTGGGTCAGTTTTCCGGGATCAACCGTCACTTTATTCGTCATTGCCGCCCTCTTAATCTCATCCGGGTTGATTCCCCGCTGCTTGCGGCGGGGTGATCTCCCCACCTCCGGGGAGCACGTCGGGCTTACGGCCTCAGGGCCACCCGGATACAGTCCTCATCGCCGCTCATGAACAGCTTCATTCCCTTCTCTGCCTCTTCCAGCGGGAAGACGTGCGTCGCGATCTTCTCGATGGGGTATCGGCGGGAGTTGATGAGCCTCACTGCATCCGCGACCTCGGCCACCTGGCCCAAGGCGCCCCGCAGGGTCAACTCCTTCAGGACCACCTTTTCCATAAGCAGCGGGACCTGCTGACCGGCGTGAGGGAGCCCCGGCAGAGAAATCCTGCCGAGGGGTCTGGCCAGGTCCAAAGCGAGGTTCATGGAGGGCGCCGTGCCGGTGCACTCGATGACAACGGAGGCCATCTTTCCGGAGGTGATATCCCGGACCGCCTCCACCACATCAACCTCATCGGCAACCAGCGTATGGTGGGCGCCAAACTCTGCCGCAAGGGCCAGCCGTTTGCGATCCCTGGCGAGTCCAACAATCACGATCGGATCGGCGCCGGATTCCACCGCGCTGATGACGCTCGCGAGACCCTGGGCGCCGGGGCCAAGAATGACGACGCTCTCCAAAAACTGCAACTGCCCTTTGGTCCTGACCCAGCGGATGCCGTTTCCGATTACGCTGGCCAAGTGGGCAGCTTCCGGCGCCACGTCCGGCTGGATCTTGTGGATCTTCGAGCCCCAAGAGACAAAGAGATGTTGACCATATCCGCCAAAGAGATGGGGCGGCGTCGCGCATGAATCGCTCGTGCCGTAAACGCGCCGGTTCACACAAAGCTGGTAGTGGCCCGTGGAACAGAATTCACACCATCCACAGGAGAGGTATGGCTCTACGACAATCCGGTCTCCGAGAGCCACTTGGTACCGCTGGGCGGCCTCTTCTCCGATCTCCTGGACGAACCCCACCATCTCATGCCCGAGGATCAAAGGGTAGGGTGGGTTCCAGACCGATGTCCCCATATACTTCTTGGGCTCTGAGCCGCAGATTCCCACCATTTCGACCTTAAGAAGCAGGTCTCTGGGCCCGACATCGGGGAGCGGAAACTCCCAAGTCTCCATTTGTTGGGGCTTGACGATGACCACCGACTTTGTTGTACCTGGCATCTTGTGTAACTCTCTTACGATATTTCGAATTCCGAGACCTTGGAAAAACTCACAATTCGTCATGCTTCAGGCGAAATTCAAGGCCCTCATCCCTTATTTTCAACGGATCAGGGCTAGCACCAAGGCGGCTGCGGGAACGCCTCAATATCCGTCACGACGTCCACCACCACCGGTCGATTGGCCTCCAGCGCCTGCCTCAGGGCACTCCGGAGGTCGCCGGGTTGCTCGACCCGCAGCCCCAGGCAGCCCATGTTCTCTGCGATCTTGGCGAAGTTCGTTTCCTGAAACACCCACATCCCGCGGCCTTTCGCTTCGGGATTTCCTCCATATGAAGCGTCAACGACGTTCTTCACCTGCTGGAGGGAGCGGTTGTTGTTGACCACCACCACCACGTTAATGCCCATCCGGGCGGCCGTCTCCAGCTCCGAAATACAGTAATAGAAGCCGCCGTCGCCCGTGAAGCACAGTACCGGCTTTTCAGGAAGGGCGCACTTGGCCCCGATCGACGCCGGGAAAGCCCATCCCAGCGTACCCGCACAGGTAATATATCTCTGACCAGGCTTGTTGAAGTCGATCATGGTAGAGCTCCAGATCGCCGAGTGGCCCGTGTCGGAGACGACCACCCCCCCGGGCGGCAGAATATCGCTGATCTCCCTGCAGAGCCGCTCCGGCCGGATAGGGGTTGCATCCGAGTTCATCAGGGGGTGCGCCTCGGAACGCCACTCACCGACCATCTCCCGGATCTGCGACAGCCAGCCCTTCTCGCCCGCCGTGGTTCCGACGGCGGCAATCAGCCTGCGAAGGGTCGCCTTGGCGTCTCCGCACAGCCCCACTTTTGACGGATAGTTCCGTCCGATCTCTGCCGGATCGATATCCAGATGTATCACGGTTGTAGCGGGGCGGGGAATTTTCCAGTCGGCGGTGGTATGTCCACCGGTGTGACAACCGATGAAGAAGACAAGATCCGCATTGGCCACGGCCCTGTTCGCGCAGGCGCGAGAGTAGGCGCCGATCACTCCGACGGAGAGAGGGTGGTTGTCGGGAATGGTCCCTTTCCCGCTGAGGGAGGTGGCCACTGGCACGGAGATTTTTTCGGCAAGTTCGACGACTTCCGCCCAGGCCCGGGAAGCCGCAACGCCTCCTCCGGCCACGATGACGGGCCTTTTCGCCTCAAGCAGAAGCCGGGCCGCGTCTGCGACCGCACCCGAGTCCGCCTCGGGGCGATAGGCCGGGTAGCGACTGAATCCTTCTTCGAATAGCAGCTCGAAATCCAGCGGCTCCTGAACCACGGCTTCCCCGTGGCGCCCCGGAATTTCCAGGTGAACCGGTCCGGGAGCTCCAGAGGTAGCCGTTCGGAACGCCTGGCGGAGGAGATCGGGCAGGCGCCGTGGGTGATCTACGCGGGCGTTGAACTTGGTGATCGGCCCGAACATGGGGAAATCCTCGACCACCTGATAAAGGTGTTTGTATCTGGAGTCGGGGTGCGGGCCGCCGCTGATGGCAATGACCGGTGAGGAAGCGAGGTAGGCATCCCTGAGGCCTGCGGCCAGGTTGGCCGAGCCGACGGCCTGGGCCATGCAGACGCCCGGCTTGCCCGAAGCTCTGGCGTAACCATCGGCCATGTAGCCGGCGGCCGTCTCGCCATGGGTGAGTACCCGGGTGACTCCCGTGTCGTCCATCGCGGCCATGGCGTCCGGCAGTATCGCGGGCACATAAAACACGTGTGTGACTCCGTATCCGCGCATGGCCTCAGCGAAAAAACGGGATCCTGTCATTACAGGCATGGTGAAAACCTCTGGTTATTAAATAATTTAAAGAACTTCCTTTTTCGCGTGCGAGGATACTTAGTCTAATTTTGGATGTCAAGGATATTTTTTTGTGGCTTCGACTTTTGACGAGAGCATCACAATTGTCATCCCCGAATTCTTTTATCGGGGGAGCCAATTGCAAAACTCAACAAAAGGTGTCACCCCCGCGAAAGCGGGGGTCCAGAAATCCCTAAAAAGACTGGATTCCCGCTTTCGCGGGAATGACAAGCTCGTAGTTTTGCAATTGGCTCCTATGTTAAGAATTTCCCGTCAGTACCCTGTCTGTTCACATTTCCCCCTCGTTTTTCCAAAAACCGTCGTGACCATCGTTGCGGACTCCGTTTTGTTCCAGTTTTTCACCCCCGCGCCGTCAAGGAGTCGCGCGATTCTAAATCACCTCTTTTATGTAAAACAGCGTGATTAAAGTGATCAAATTTCACCGTTTCCCGCTCGCGGAGGGCTGTTTTCAAAAAATGTGGGGAGCCAACATAGTTCAATTGCTTGTTATCATTATGTTATTCCGATCGATCCGAAAATTCGGGAAGTCATATTATGACCGGCGGTCAGGAAAACATAGTGCACAAAGT
>CAIUXU010000167.1 GCA_903903205.1 uncultured Syntrophobacterales bacterium | reverse complement strand
GCGATCATCCTGAGCGTCGTCGTTTTCCCGCAGCCGGAGGGGCCGAGCAGCGTCAGAAACTCCCCGGGCTGCACCTCGAGGCTTACGTTTTTGACTGCCGCGACCTCGCCCTTGATCCGGTGGAGGAAGGTTTTGTGAATCTGTTCGAGACGGATGCGGACCGCTTCCATGAAAAATTACCCCCCGAGAATGTTGGCCATATCCGGTGCGCCGGGCTGCCGGAAAAGGCGGAGAAACAGGCTGATCACGCCGATCACGATGAAAACGATGACAACGACAAGGATCGAAAAGGCCGCCGCAACGCCAAGCTCCAGCTCGGTCATCTTCTCGAGGATCCGGACGGTGATCAGCGTCCAGTTGATCGAGATGAGGAAGATCGTCGCGCTGATTGCTGTCATCGACCGGATGAAGACCACGCCCAGACCGGCGAAGAAGGCGGGGAGGATCAGCGGCAGGGTTATCCGGCGGAAGGTCGTCCCGGAACTTGCACCGAGACTGGCGGAAGCCTCCTCAATCGACGGGTCGATCTGCTGGAGAATGGCCACGGTTGTGCGGATTCCCGTCGGACCGTAGCGGAAGACATAGCAGGCGATGATGATGGTCGCCGTGCCGGCAAGCATCAGCGGCGGATCGTTAAAGACCAGCAGGTAAGCGATCCCGACGATCGTCCCCGGCAGGGAGTAGTTGATCATCGAGACAATCTCCATCGTCCGCCGGGAGACAAAATCCTTCTTGCAGACGACGTAGCCCACGACGACGCTGTAGATCCCGCCGAGCGGCATCCCGATCCCCGCGATGATGAGCGTATCCCGGATCGCCTGGAGCCCCTCGGTGAAGACGACGTGGTAGTGCTTCCAGGTGAATGTGAAGTCGGCGCCGAAGGCCTTCACGATCGAGGCGTAAAAGAGCAGAACGTAGAAGTAGAGGATCGAGACCGAGATCAGCAGACAGACGGCCAAAAGGAGATGCCGCATCAAGGGCCGGACGCTTTTGATCTCCGTTTTGGCGCCCGCCTTTCCGGTGATCATCACATAGTGCTTCCGGCTCACCCAGAACCGCTGGAGCAGAAAGACCGCGAAGGCCGGGACCAGCAGTACGAAGGAGAGGACTGCCCCGCCCTTGAGGTCGAACATCCCAGTGATCTGGAGGTAGGCCTGGGTGGGGAGGACGGGAAAGCTGTTCCCCGCAAGGATGAGTGGTGTCGCGAAGTCGGCAAGCGACGCCGCGAACAGCAGCAAAAAGGCGTTCGCGACTCCCGGTACCGCAAGCGGAAGCGTCACCGTCCGGAAGACCCTCCAGCGGGAGCTCCCCAAGCTGAAGGCCATGTCTTCGACGGTGGGGTCGATCCCGGCGAGAATCGCCTTGAGCGTCAGATAGGCAATCGGGAAAAAGGTGATCGTCTCGGAGAAGAGTGTGCTGGGGAGGCCGTAGATGGAGACGCTCGTCAGCCCGAGAAGGTCGTAGGTGATCAGTCCCCTTGGGCCGAAGGAGAAGATCATCGCGATCGCCGTCGTGAAAGGGGGCGAGATCAGCGGAAGGATGACGGCGGCGTCGAGAAAAAACCCCCACCCTTTGGAAAGGTTGGTCCGGACGGCGGTGTAAGCGAAGAGGAAGCCGAGGAG
>CAIUXU010000166.1 GCA_903903205.1 uncultured Syntrophobacterales bacterium | reverse complement strand
TGTAACATGCTGAAATATCTGGATTCCGGTTTTCACCGGAATGACGATTTCTGGGCATTTTCGACTTTTGACGAGAGCATCACACTTGTCATCCCCGAATTCTTTTATCGGGGATAAACAAAGTGCTGAGTGCGTAGGGTGTGTTAGCGAAGTGTAACGCACCGGAACAAATGGTGCGTCTTGACGCACCCTACATGTCTTAGTCCTCAGCACTTGGCACTCAGCTCCTGAAGCAACTCCCGCGCCCGGGTCAGGATCTCCGAACCCGTGAGCCCCGGCATGGGGATGGTCAGTTTAAGATCGGGGCTAAGCTGCACCCCCCGCACCTTCCCTCGGTACATCTCGATGATCCGGACGGGGTCAACCGGACTCTTCTCTTGCAGGAATACCGACATCACCTTGCCGTCGTAACCCATCTTCTTCCCCTTAAGGGTCTTGAGGAGGTTGCGGATCCCGATTACCGCAAGCAGGTTCTCCACCTCGACGGGTACGAGGCCGTAGCAATCCAGCAGCTCTTCGCGAATCCCGCAAAGCTCCTCGTCGGTCGAAGTCAGGGAGACCCGCTTGTAGGTCGTAAGCCTCCGGTGTTCGTCGGCCATGTACGCCTCGGGGATGAACGCCGGAATCCCGAGATGGATCTCCGGCCGTACCTCCTCCTCGGGCGCCGGCTCTCCCTTGATCTCCCGGATCGCCTTGTCCATCAGCTCCGTATAGAGCTCGTAACCCACGGCAGAGACGTGTCCGGACTGGGAAATTCCGAGCATGCTCCCCGCACCCCGGATCTCCAGATCGTTGGAGGCGATCCGGAAACCGGAACCCGGTTCGGTGAAGTCCATGATCACCTGGAGCCGCTTCTGGGCGTCGCGGGAGAGCATCGCCCCCTTGGGGACAAGGAGGTAAGCGGAAGCCTCCTCTTTGGATCGCCCGACTCTTCCCCGAATCTGATAGAGTTGCGCAAGACCAAAGCGGTCCGCCCGGTTGATGATGATCGTGTTGGCCGTCGGGATGTCGAGGCCGGAGCCGATGATCGTCGTGCAGACGAGAACATTGTCCTCCCGTCGGACAAACCGCGCCATCGCCCCTTCGATCTCCGCCGGTTTCATCTGGCCGTGGACCACCCCCACCTTCGCCTCCGGGACAAGTTTCTGGACGAGACGGGCCATCGTGAAGATCGACCGGACACGATCGTGGAGAAAAAATGCCTGGCCGTTTCTTGCCAGCTCCTGGCGGATCGCGTCGGCAATCACCTCTTCATTAAATTCAAGGACATGGGTCTTCACCGGGAGACGGTTTTCCGGCGCGGTGTTGATGATGGAGAGATCACGGATTCCGACGAGCGACAGATGGAGCGTTCGCGGGATGGGGGTCGCCGTCAGGGTGAGGACATCGACCAGCGTCCGCAACTTTTTGAGCTTCTCCTTGTGGCTGACGCCGAAACGCTGCTCCTCGTCGATGATAACGAGACCAAGGTTCCGGAAGGTCACGTCCTTCTGGAGAAGCCGGTGGGTGCCGATAACGATATCCACCGTCCCCCGGTCAAGGCCGTCGATGATCTCCCGCTGCTCGGCCTTCGTCCGGAAGCGGTTCAGGACCTCGACGCGGATTGGATAGGGTTTCAGGCGCCGGGAGAAGGTCTGGTGGTGCTGTTCGGCGAGGATCGTCGTGGGAACGAGAACGGCCACCTGTTTTCCATCCAGGGCGGCCCGAAGCGACGCACGCATCGCCACCTCCGTCTTCCCGAACCCTGCGTCGCCGCAGATCAGGCGGTCCATCGGCTTGCCGCCATCCATGTCGAGATGGATATCTTCGATCGCCTTCGCCTGGTCCGGCGTCTCCTCAAATTCAAAGGAGGCGCAGAACTCGTCGTAGATCCGGTCGGGGGCGGCGAAGGCTTGCCGGTTCATCACCTCCCGGGCCGCGTAGATCGAGACGAGCTCCTCGGCCACCTCGCGGACCGACTTCTTCACCCGTTCCTTGATCGCCTCCCAGGAGGTTCCGCCCAATTTGTCCACCTTCGGGACGAACCCGTCCGGGCCGATGTAGCGCTGGATCTGATCGATCCGGTCAACGGGAAGGTAGAGCCGATCGTTCTCCTGATACGCGATCAGCAGAAAATCGTTTTCGATCCCGCCCACAGTCAGCTTCTGCAGGCCTTGGTAACGGCCGATGCCGTGCTCGGTGTGAACGACGAAATCGCCCTCGCCCAGCTCCCCGAACGACTTGAGGAAATACCCCTCCCGTGCGGGACGGACCCGCCTCCGCAAGACCTTCTTCCCGAAGATCTCCTCCTCGGAGAGAACGACGAGATTCATGCCGGGAAGATGAAACCCGCCGCTGATCCGCCCTTCCCGGAGGAGAAGGACGCCGGGCTGCCCGTCTGTCTCAAGCCCTTCCAGGAAGGGACGAACCTCTTTCCGGACGGGGAGGTCGTACCGCGCAAGGAGCTGTCCCGTCCGCTGCATACACTCCTGGCCGCCGCAGACGAAAACAACCCGCTTTCCTTCCTCGAGCCATCTCCGGATCTTCTCCACGAGCGGCAAGAGCAGGCCGGCCTCTTCGGCTTCCGTCCGGATCGCTTCGCCGAGGGCGGTATCGTGTTCCAGGTAAAAGCGTATCGGGTGGCCATCCCCGATAACGGGGACATCTTGCGGCAAGGTGTCCCCAGACAAAGGGAAAGGACTCGGGGATGACAAAGGGAGGGTCTCGAGGGAGAGACCCATCAGGTGGAGCTGCCGCATCTCTTGCAGGCGCCCTGAAACCTCCGCCGATGTCAGGTAGGCAGTTTCCTTCTCCAGGTGGAACCGCTCCCCGTCGTGGGCCTTGAGGATGAAACGGTTCAGGTCGTTTTCGATCCTCTCCTGCGCCGACGCGATCGCGAGCGGGTCATCGAGGAGAAGGAGTCCACCTGCCGGAAGGTAATCGAAGAGCGTGCCGAGGCCCTGATCTCCCGAATCCCCGATAAGGTCACTCGGGGATGACAAAGGGAGGGCGGCGTCATAGAAAAGGGAATGGAACAGCGGGTTGACCGCAGAGCCGAGGCCGGTCGCGATCA
>CAIUXU010000165.1 GCA_903903205.1 uncultured Syntrophobacterales bacterium | reverse complement strand
GGTTTCCGGGCCTGCCCGCCTCCTCCCACTCCTCCAGTTTCTTGTGGGCATTTTCCACCATGATGATGGAGGCGTCCACCATCGCGCCGATCGCGATCGCGATGCCGCTCAGACTCATGACATTGGATGTAAGTCCCAGATAGTACATGCAGATGAAGGAGATCAGGATGGCGATCGGCAAGGTGAGAATGACCACGAGAGCGCTCGGCAGATGGAAAAGAAAGACGATGCAGACCACGCTCACCGCGATCGACAGTTTGAGGATTTCGTCCTTCAGGGTATTGATCGAGCGCTCGATCAGGTCGGAGCGGTCGTAGGTGGTGACGATCTCGACCCCTTTGGGCAGGCTGGGGAGGATATCCTTTTTGATTCTCTCCTTGACCCGCTCGATGACGTTCAGGACGTTTTCGCCGAATCTCACGACGACGATGCCGGCCGCCACTTCGCCCTTGCCGTCGATCTCTGCCAATCCCCGCCTGATCTCCGGCCCGAGCTTGATGTCGGCCAGATCTTTCAGCAGGATCGGTGTCCCCCGGCCATCGGTGCTGACCGCGATCCCTGCCAGATCCTGAAGGCCCTTGATGTAGCCGCGCCCGCGGATCATGTATTCGATCCCGGAGAACTCCAGAACCCGGCCCTCCACATCGCGGTTGCTCTTTTTCACCGCCTCGATCACCGCCATAAGCGGGATGTTGTAGGCCAGAAGCCGGTTCGGGTCGATGGTGATCTGGTACTGTTTGACGAACCCGCCGAGGCTCGCCACCTGGGAGACGCCAGGCACGCTTTCGATGGCCAGCTTTACGTTCTAGTCCTGAATGGTGCGGAGCTCCGCCAGATCGTGCCTGCCAGACATGTCAACCACCGCATAGGAAAATCCCCATCCGACGGCTGTCGCATCGGGGCCCAGAACGGGGTTGACATCGGCGGGGATCTTCGCCTTCACCGCCTGCAGGTATTCCAGAACCCGGCTTCTCGCCCAATAGATGTCCGTCCCTTCGTCAAAGATGACGTAGATAAAGGAACTTCCGAGGAATGAAAATCCCCGGACGAACTGGACTTTCGGCGCCGCAAGCAGCGTGGAGGTGATGGGATAGGTGATCTGGTCTTCCACCAGATCGGGGCTCCGGCCCTGCCACTCCGTATAGATGATGACCTGCGTATCGCTCAGGTCGGGAATGGCGTCCAGCGGGGTCTTCGTCAAGGCCCAGTATCCCCAGAGGGCCAGCGAAAACACCAGCAGAAAGATGATGAAGCGGTTGCGGGCGCTGTAATCGATTATTTTCGCAATCATGGAGTATTCTCAAGGGTTGTCATCCCCGAAAGCCCTTATCGGGGATCTAATTTCATGGAGTATTCTTCACTTTTTTCTTTTCAGCGCGGTTACACCCTTCAACTGGGCCTCCGAATCGATCAGGAAGTTGGCCGATGACGCGACTTTCTCGCCCGCCCTGATCCCGCCCGTGATTTCGACTACGCCATCGGCCTTGAGGCCGATTGCAACCTCTCGGGGTTCAAAATACCCATCGCCCTTGTCCACATAGACAATCTGCCGCTCCCCCGTATCGATGACCGCTTCGGAGGGCACAGTGAGCCGGTTGCCAAGGTTGATTTTGATTTCCACATTGGTGAACATCTGGGGTTTCAAAACGCCATCGGGGTTGGGAATCGTAAACCTCACCTTGGCGGTTCTCGTATCGCTTGCCAGGGCCGGATAGACATAATCCACCTTTGAAGAGAACTCTTTCCCCGGAAAATAGCTGAGGCCGATCCTGGCCGTCTGCCCCACCTTGATCAGCGGCAACTCATACTCATAGATATCGGAGACCACCCAGACGCTCGAAAGATCGGCGACATCGAAAAGCTTTTCCCCCGGCATGACGCGCATGCCCTGAACGGCCATCTTCTGGAGGACATAGCCGCTGACGGGACTGTAGATGGTCAGTGTCCGGATCGGTTTACCCGTCGTTTCGATCTTTTTGATCTGTTCATCGCTGATATCCCAAAGCCGGAGCCGCTCCCTTGCCGCATCCAGCATGGTCTGGGCGTCTTTGACAAGCAGCATGGCCGTGCGTTCATCCTTGACCGATTGGCTCTGACCTGCCCAGCGCAGAACATTCAGGAACTCCTGCTGTGTCGCCACCAGCTCCGGGCTGTAGATCTCCGCCAGCGGCTCCCCCTTTTGCACATAACGTCCCGTATAATCGACATGGAGCTTTTCGATCCACCCCTCGATCTTGGTATTGGCGGTTGCCAGTTTTCGTTCGTCATACTCGATGCGGCCCACGGTCCGGATCACCCGGTTCAGTGGTTTGATCGCGGCCTGAACGGTTCGGACGCCGATCAGTTGCTGCTTGTCCGTGGGGATCTCGACGGTAGGCGTTTCCACCGCCTGTTTTGGCTCTCCCGTGGCTGCCTTTGCTTCCGGCAAGGGGGGAGGAGGTGCTCCGTGTTGTTGGTGTCCCGCCATCGAGGTTCCACCTCCCTGCTGACCAACCGCCGCCGGGATGCCTTTTGTCGTCCCTTTTAGAATGCCAAACTTGGTTGCCGCATCTCTCAGCTCAGCTCGGTTGAGATAGAAGGAAACGCCGGCAACAACAAGTAAAAATGTTAAAATGATAGCAATTTTGCTCTTTTTCATTTTGCGTCCACCCCGTAATCGGTGATTGCCGCCAAGCCTTCCAGCCTTGCCGTCGCCTTCAGCCGGTCTGCAAACTGCTTCCAGTAGAAGAATTCATAATCAATCAGGGCTTTAAGCCGGGTGATGGTGGTGATCGCTTCAACTTTTCCGGTCACATAACCGGCGAGGGCCAGCTCGAAACCCTGGTAGGCCTTGGGAATCAAACCCTCCCTGTAGAGCGCCATCAGGTTTTCCGCCGATTTCAGCATGGCATAATTGTCCCGCAGCGCGGAAGAAGCCATCAGCTTTGTCGCTTCAACATTTCGCCTGGTTTCCAGAAGGGCTGCCTCGGCCTCCAGAACCCCTTCCCGCTGCTTCGTCTTGTAGAAAATGGGGACATTCATCGTTGCCGTCAGATTCCACATGTCCGGGAATTGCGGTCCTCTGACAAAGTAGCTCGTTCCGATCGTAAAATCCGGATAGAATTCCTTTTTTGCCATCCCTACCTTCGCCTCGGCTGCGCTGACCATCCTTTCCCGCGATTTGATCATTGGATAGCGATCATGCGAGCGTTGAATCAGTTCATCGAGGCGGTACGGACTGATAGCATTTTCCGGTTTCTCAGGCCTGCCGAGCGAAGAGAGCGCATCCCTGCCCAATGCGGCATTCAGCATCGACTTCAGGGACTGGATCTTCTGTTTCTCCATCTCTTCCCGTTCGAGAAGCATATATTTCTCCGTCTGGGCCATCCAGACCTCCTGCTGCTGCGCCATGCCTGCGGCGTAGCGCGCGACGGCCGCATCTTCCAGTCGGGAAAAGAGCGCCGCCTGGTCCGTCAGCAGATCGATATTGGTATAGGCCAGGAAGAGGTCATGGTAGAGCTCCTTGACCCTGACTTCCGTTGCCAGCCTTGTCGCATCCGCCATCGCCTTCAGGCTCTCCGCATCATGCGTGGCCATTTCCCCCTTCAGCGCGAGCTTGCCCGGATAGGGAAAGAGTTGCGACAGCGAAAACATCCAGCGGGAATCGGCGGTCATCCCTTTCGTCTCCCGGTCGAAGGTGTAAAAACTGTCCGTCCCCTCATTCTCATAGCCCACCATCACCATGGGGTCGGCGAGGCTTGTCGCCTGCGGGATCTTGTGTGCCGAACCGCTTGCCCGCGCCTCCGCGACGTGAATTTCCGGGTTGTTTTTTAACGCCTCGCGGATCAGCTCCGGCAGTTTCAAGGTCTCTTCCGCAGCAACGGCATGGGCGACCTGAAGGAGGAGAAAGAGGAGAGACAATCCTATGCGGGCAAGAAACGTTCTCCGAAAAGAGTGGGAGCTCCTTCCTTGTTTGCCTCCGGGTCTCTGCCCCCTGAATATGCCGCCCTTTCTCTTCCGCATTCCCCTACCTCGCATCCACGGTGAACTTGACCTGCGTTGTCTTTCCCGCGCGGATGATCTTGATGGCCATGTTCCATGATCCGGACATGGAGAAGTTTACCTTTGACTTGTACTCTTTCCCCGTCCATTCCGCGTTGGTCTTGTAATTCATGGCGGGCATCCCGGGCATGGCCGGCATGGAATACTCCACGACAACCTTGGCATCTGTGACATCTGCGCCGGCGCCATCTTTTGCCGAAACAGAAATGTTGTTATCACCGGTCGTGGGTGGATTTTTGTCGATCGAGACTACAACGCTGTAATCGCCTGCCTTTTTCGTCACCTCATAGTTTTTTGCCACCGCCGTACCGGCAATCAGCAAAACCATCATCGCCGCCAACATTACTCTTTTCATGCGCTCTCCTTTTTCGTTTGAGTTATTTTGCTGGTTTCCGTAACGCAAAGGGTGTACCAACAAGATCCACTCCCCGGTTCGAATACTTAAATAGTTGAAATGTATTGCTTAATAACGTTATGAGGACTCTTTCACGCGGAACATGTCATGATCAAGTGCGAATATTATTCGCACAGCGAGAGCTTCTTGAAGAAAAGATGAGAACAATATTCACAGTGGAAGTATATCATTCTCTGTGTGGTAAATATTGCATCGATGTAAAAAAAAGAAACCCCAGAAACAGGTCCGGGGTTTCTGCAAGTTGGCTTTATCTGGTTG
>CAIUXU010000164.1 GCA_903903205.1 uncultured Syntrophobacterales bacterium | reverse complement strand
GTCCCCAAGCGGCCCCAGAGTTGGGACCGGTGAAAATCATTTCTCCGAAGGTCCACTTCAACGAGTAATCATGCCGTGTGAATGTATGTGCAATAACACCACGATTCGTATGCCAAAGAGTCATTCGACTATTGTAATCCAGCCCCTTGTCAATGGCGAACTGGAGATACGTCACGACGGCCCGGCCCCGATCTGTGCCGAGTTCCGCCAGGATCTGCGGCTTCAGGGCGTTAAGCCCCTCGATCAGGGTCAAATGACCCAGAAGCTGCCGGGGGGTGAACATATCGCACCAGCGGGTCATGCCGTAACGCAGCGGTTCCTTTGTCTTTTCACCGTCCGGTATCCGTTCCGTCGGGATCAGTTCTGCCGCTTCCCAGACGAGCCACTTCTCCTGCAGTCGCTTTTCTGCGGCTGCAAGTGCGGCCAGATCACGGTCGTTCGGAGGCCGGAAGAACCGGACCTTCCGGGTCTTGATCTCCCCCTTCCGTTCGCCGCTTTTATACCGGACCGGCTGGCGGCCATGCTTGTCCAGAACAGGTTCCAGGCGCACTGCCACAATGGCGTAGAGGCGATCTGTCCAACGGCCGTGCCGCGATTCCCCCCTTGCCTGGGCCTTGATCTCGTCGCCATCTATGGCCTGGCGACAGTGGAGGCACTGCCCAACCCCCCGATTCACCGTGGCCTTTTCCGGGTCCTCGCCATCGGGGCTCCGCCCTTTGACAACCCGGTAAGCAGCAAATTTCACTTTCCCGTTCCGCTCCTGTCCGTCCGGGATGACCTCAACGCCCCAGGTATCGCCCGCCTCCTTGGACAGCCAGCAGGTGTTCAACAGCGGCGCCTCTCCACCGCAGTGGGGACAGATGGCCTGGCGGACAAAAAGGAAGCCGTCGAGATTCTCGATGGCATATTGCGGGATAAAGTCAGGCGCATGTTTAAGATGGTTTTGAAGGCGCCTGTATTCAGCTTCTGGAATGGGAGATGCCGGAAAGAGATCAGATAAATCGAAGACCATTTTCTCCCGTAACTTGTTTCCCCAATTTTCAATATTCGTCGCCAACGTTTTACCAAAACGGGCGGGATAATCGAGTGTGGCATAAAGAATGACCGTCGCGACGGGATTCAACTCATTTGCGATGACCTTGTGACCGAGGCGAAGAGCTTCGAAAGGAATAGAACCTCCACCGGCTGTCGGATCGAGGACCGTCAACGACTTGTGGGGAGATAATGGATAATTGTTGAAAGCCCTGCCGTAGCAATACTTGTCTTCCGCCGTTCTGATGTTATGTGCATTTTCCCAAGATATCCGCTCTTTTGCCCATGCCGGATCCCCCATGACCCGTCGGACCGGCAAGCTGTCACCTTCCAGGGGCAACGGCTGCGGCAGGGGCTGTGATTCCGCCTCCCAGCGTTTCAGTACCGGATCCTCCGTCAGGGAAGAATCTTCAGACTTCAGGCGAACGAGGAGGGTCCGGTTCTCTGCCCGGCGGTCAGTTTCGTCCTGCAGGCGGCGCAGGATGATATCATCCACGGGCAGGCATTCATTGCCTTTTCCGTCTGTCGTCACCCGCTCACGGATATCCCCGGTCAGATTCCAGGGTTCACCGTTGACCAGGGCCTGAAGGCGCTCAATGCCGAGCTGGCGGACAAAGGTTTCTGGATCGGTCGAAGCCGGGTTCAGGGAGGCGACAATGGCCGCCCGGCTGGGCGTCAAGGGGCGTCGGGCCCACCAGATGTGGAGAAAATAGAGAGGCGGCAACGCCGAGCTGGCCCCCCGTTCCCGTTGCGTTTCCGCCCCCACCTGGTGACAGGGGAATCCCGCCTCGATGAGTCGGAGATCGTCGGTCATGGTTTCATTCTCCTTCGATTTCTTCTAACTTATTTTCGCCCAATGCCGGATTTACCGGTTTTGTCCTTCCCATGATGAAGGCGTATCTGGATTAAATACCTTGAAAAAATCCTTTGCCACCCCGAAAAGCACCGTGTCTGCAGTGATAAAGCAATCAACAGGATAAATCCAGTTGGCGATAATGGCCGTTGCTAACTGCAGGGCGTCGAGGGTTCGCAGTCCCCTTGTAGCGGCAATGCTTTTCAAAAGAGAAATCGCTAATATATTTACTGCCTTATCTGTTTCTATGATATTGAACGCTTCGAGATCGCCGGTAAAATTGGCTATGCTGGAATGCGCTGTTTCAACTTTTTCCATGCCCGTGCGGACGGATTTCATGAAGGCTGAGTGGAACTCGATAATGGCGATATCTGCTATGGTGAGAACAAGGTCTTTCTCATATTGCTGCAGGAAATTCAAAAGCGATTGCGAACCGGTTTCGCTGCGATACAGCTTGACCAGGGCGCATGTGTCCAGAAATACATTCATCTTTCATCCCGTTCAGCGCTGACCAGAGCGGCGATGCTGCCATCCACTTTGACTTTCTGGCCCATCAGCCTGCTGAAAGACATCTTTTTCAGATCAACCTTGGGAATCACGACAACTTTGACCTTCATCTTTTCCCTGAACGGCAACTTATCCAGTTCTATCCTGCCATCCTTCACGGCTGTATCTACGACAAACTGTCCCATGTGACCTCCTGATTCGTTGAAAAACGCTGTTAACTGCGGAATCGCGCGGAATAGCGCGGCGTGACATAAATCATCCCCCACGGCGCAGGCGCGCAAGCATAACTTCCACGGCGGGATCCTGCGACTGGCCGCCCAGGAGAATGCGCAGTCCCGCGATGGCCCAGCGGTTGGCATCAAGGCCGAAAGTGGTCGTTCGGGAATGCCAGTAGAGGGCCTCTTCCCGGGTGAAACGGGCGATCCGGAGGGCGATCAGTTCTACCCGATGGAGGTCGCTGATCCGTTCCTGGAGACGAAAGAGCAGGGCCAGCTTGGCGCCGGAATCGTCGTTCAGGGGCAGGTTTACCTGCATCCGGAGCCCTTCCGGGGTAAGGCAGCGGTGAATGTCAAGGGGAATCCCTGCCTTGTCGCTGACCCCCTCGACGATCTTGCGCAGGATCGGCAGACAGCGGCGCAGAGATTCCCCGCGGAGATGCCCCCGTTCAGCGAAGCTGCCTTTTTTGCCGATGTCGGGAAGGTTGAGAAGGGGCTGGGCATCTTTCGTTTTATCTGTATATTCACGGAATTCCTTCACTACAAGAACCGGTCCCTGAACAGCCTTCCACGTGGTAATGCGCAACACGAAGGGAGACTTCCGCCATAACAGGGCCAGGTTTTCCCGATAGTGTTCCTGTAGATTGAATGTCTCTTTTTTTGCCATCAGGCGTCTTCCTGCTTATTGAGCTCGTTGACGAGGAGGCAGTCTTCGACGGGCTCCCGTATTTCCAGATCGGCCTCAGTGCGGTCGCCTGGCTTGGCAACCGTTTGCAGAACCTCGAAAAACTCCGCAAGGGTCTTCATGGCCTCGGGCGATGCATTTTCCAGGGCGATCCGCAGCCTGCACCCGTCCGCCACCTCCAGGTCGGAGATGTCCAGGATGTCAATCTTTGAAGCAGCGCCTTTGATGTAGAGATTGCCGAGACGGCCCAGGAGAGGCGCAATTTTCTTGGCCCCCGAAGAGCCGTGCAAGATAATTCCCCGTGGTTCTCTTTCCTTAACTTCGGGCGTGGGACCGATCCATCCTCTTTTTGACGCCTCGGCCGGCGTTATGGCGATATCCTGCTGGGAAAACGGGTGAATCATTGCCTCGATTGCACGGACAAGGATCTGAGGCTTTTCCTGTTGCTCCGCTCTGCCCTGATATGCGAGCAGTCGCTGATCAATGATCAGTTCCCGTACCGCTTCCATGATCCCGTCGTCCGGGATATCTCCATGCCGTTCCACAACTTTCTGCGCCGTTTGTTCGATGGAAAGGGCCTGATGCTCCGTCTCCGCGACGACAGCGGCTATCCACTGCTTGACCTTCTGGGGAATGACCTTGATTGCGGCGCCGATCCAGCCCCGCTGACAGGCCCCTTGATAGGTTACGAGGGACCATCCCGCCTGGGTAAGATCAAGTTCAAATGGGACCTCTTTCGAGTCCCGGCCATAGAGGTGTTCCGGCTTCAGGGCTTCCGGATTGTCAAAGCGGAACAGACACCAGGTTCCGCGGCTCACACCGGAACGGACAATCTGTTCCAGCACTTCCGACTGTTCCAGGATTGGCCAGCGGCGGTTGATGAGAAACTGCTCCCCGATTGTTTTGATTTCCGGCGTCGCGGAAAGGTCGAAAAACAGTTTCCCCAGGCTGATAACCCCTTCCTGTGTAACCGCCAGATCGGTGGAGATGAGTTCTCCCTCCCTCTTCAAGACCTGACGGATCTCCTCAATGACCGACGCGCCGCCCTCCCCGCCGCCGGTTTTGATCTCCTTGCGGATCACCTGTCCCGATGATGAGGGAAACCAGAGACTGTCATAGGCGTGGGTCATGGTGGTGACCAGGGCGTTTTCGCGCTCTGCAAGTTTGCTTTTGAATTCGTCCTCTTCGAGCATCTTCCGGGTGATGCCGTGGTTTTCCGGTTTGTCATTGAGGATCCTGTGGGCGAGAACATCCCGGGCCAGATCTTCCAGACGATTGATGGTTTCCCTGGCCTTCATGGTCCGCTCTTCATTCCAGGCGTCGTTCAGGCAACGGACGATTTCGGGGACCAGCAGGAAAACAAGGTTCTGGTGGATTCGAGCCTTGTTGAGTCCGGCGGTGGTGACGAAGGCGTCGGGATCAATAACGTCCCCATAAGGATCCAGGATGGCCAGTTGGGGCCTGGTCTGCTTATCCGGGACATGCTCGGGGTCGGCGACGTCGTGAACCACCTGAAAGGTTCCCGTATCCTGGCTGACCACCTTGCGGGCCGTAGCCTGTACAAGCCCCCTGATAACAGAGCTATCCAGAGAACGGCGGATTCTGCTCAGGATCAGCGTGATGGTTGGGTCCAGACTTGCGAAGAAGCGCCCTTCCTTTTGCCGGAGATAAAAGGCCTCATTTTTCACGGCGTCCAGGGCAATTTCGATCTGCGGCGGGCTCATGCCCGGCAGGGCCGTCTCCAAAAGGGCGTCTTTTTTCAGGATTCCGAAGAGATTGCCTCCCATCCCCTCGGCGCGGCCGACAAGACTGTGGAGAAAAATAGTCTTCCATGTGTATTCATAGAGAGGAAAACCGCGGGGGTGGGGATTGGCACGGTCCAGAAGCTCGGCGTTGCTCCGGCCGGCGGTCAGAAGTTGCGTATCCACCCCGCCGACGTCGGTATTGAGCACGGCCAGAAGATCGGCGCTGCCCGTGCGACTGATGATTTCTGCCACGCTTTTCGCTTCCCGAAGATCCAGATGACAGGTGTGGATCATGGGAGCTTCCATCTTCTTTTCCCAGATGGACCGCAGCGCCAGCGCCAGAACGCGCAGAACACCACGGGTTCCCTGGAAGTTCTCGACAGCGGCAAGCTTGTTATTGAGAAAGGTCAGGAGCGTCGGATGGAACGGGAAATGGGCAAGCATCGTCGCGGCGTAGTCGTCCCCCGCCACCCGGTCGGGAAGCAGCGAGGCGTTCTTCGCATACATCTCCTGATAGGCGGCCACGGTTGCCCGGGCTCCTTCCTGATCCACGGAAACCAGCAGGCGTTGGGCCAGTATCCGGGAAATTTCCGCCGCCTGTACGGGAATGACCGTAATGGCATCCCGGCTGACAACGCTTTGGACCGAGCGCTGGGCCTTCTGGACGATACCGGCCGCCTCGGCTTCGGAAACCTCCTTTCCCACGACAGACGATATGCTCTCCTTCAGGCTCTGCGTCTGCCTGGCAAAGGCGTCCGCCTGGCTGGCGAGGCTGAGGACAATAGAAATTCCCCCGTGCGTCCGGGCATGGCCGTGGAGGCTCATCAGGAAAGCCGCCAGTTGGTCGGCGCCGTCAGGTCTGGCTGCTTCAAGCCGGGCGGCGTACTGGGCCAATTCATCAAGCAGCAACAAAACCTTTCGTCCGGCAAAGACCCTTTCCAGAAAATTCTTCCCGGGAGCGGCATGTGAAGCTACTTCCGCCTCCAGTTCCCGGTAAAGCTTTTCACCTCCGATCTGCCAGGCGATTTCACCCCACAGGGTATAGGGGACAAGCTCCGCGCCCCGCGGCTTGTGCACGGGAATTTCATCGCCGGCAATGCCGACGACAGCGACCTCTCCCGGATTCGGCAGGATGCTGCCGGCAATGATTCCCTCCGTCAATGCCCCCAGCGTTTTCCCCTTGAAGCCCAGGTGGATCAGGGCAATGAGGGTATGGGTTTTCCCGCCGCCGAAGGCTGTCTCAAGACGATGAACGGACGGCAGACTGTGATCCCCAGCCAGGCGCCCGAAGGCATCTGCCAGGACAAGGCGGAGCCCCTCGGTTGGATATGTTGCGTCCCGAAAGAACTGGTCGGCGTCTGTGTATAAATTGTGAATGACACCCGTCTTTCCGCGGTAAACCTCCATGACCTGGCTCAGGCTGGCCGTAAAGATTTCGGGGTTGAAGGTTCCGGAAAGAATATCCTGGCGCGGCTGGCAGGTGCGAATAACGGACATCATGCAGAATACCTCCATGATTATAAATGCTTCATTTCTGCCCTGGGTGTAACTTACATTTGGGTTTGTCCTATACTATCAAACCACCATAATCTCAAATTTATTTTGATAAATGGCATTATATCCTCCCGAATTCCGCATGTCCATACCGCAACGGTTCGGGAATTGCAGTCGGCCATTCACAGCGGGCGGCCACGGCCCAGTTCGGGCTTGACAGCATACGCCTGACCGGCATCTTCGCCGGGGATCTTGAAGCGGCCCACGAGGCGGCGTGCGACCTGATCCGGAAAACCGTCTCCATCCCGCTGGAACGGGAGTATGACATCATCCTCACCCACGGCGGCTATGTTGGCATGAATCACTACCAGGCGGTGAAGGCGGCCCACAACGCGCTCCCGGCGATCCGGCAAGGCGGAATCATGATCCTCGCCACCGACAACCGCGACGAGGAACCGATCGGCGGACCGGAATACAAGAGCCTCCTCCATGAGCTCAAGATCCAGGGGGCGGAGCGCTATCTGAAAATGATCGAGGCGCCCGGCTGGCGCTTCACGAAGGACCAGTGGGAGCCGGAGATGTGGGCAAAGGTCTTCCGGAAGATCGCCGAAGAGCGGTTTTTCTACTGCACGCACACGATCCCGCGGGAGACATACGACATGCTCCCCGGACAGTGCGGCCTCGACTTGCTGGCGGAAAATGATTGCTCCAACCCCGTTCAGGCAATCCGCGAGATGGTTGAAACCGCCCTCCGTTTTGCCGTGGCCGATTACCGGAAAAAGGGTGTCGAACCATCGGTAGCCTTCATCCGGGAAGGGCCCTACGCCATCCCCTGTTGCAACAGAGAAGGCCACCCGTTAAACGGTGATCGGGGCGGAACACCTCCGT
>CAIUXU010000163.1 GCA_903903205.1 uncultured Syntrophobacterales bacterium | reverse complement strand
TTTCGCTATTCCGCTGAAAATCGGAATCCCCCGATTTCAAGGCCTTCAGGACCCGGACCTTCACCGGCGTGACGGTAAAGAGCAGATTTTTTTAAAGGTCTCACTGAGCAAGCGCCGTATAACTCTATTCATCCGAAATCGAGAACTTTTACGAATAATTTTTTCCTGTAAGCAGCAACCACCGACCGGCTTGCCTGCTGTGATAATCCCTTGACATTTTTTCCCCTGTTTGAGATATCGGCGCGTCAGTGACGATG
Organism: uncultured Syntrophobacterales bacterium; assembly: GCA_903903205.1. Taxonomy (GTDB): domain Bacteria; phylum Desulfobacterota; class Syntrophia; order Syntrophales; family UBA5619; genus UBA5619. The sequence continues at coordinate 12,100 of CAIUXU010000163.1, read as the reverse complement.
CAGTAAAAGGACATTCTCATAAGATGGAGGTTGCCATGATCCAGCGGTTTATCTGTAGAGTGATGGTTCTGTCTGTTCTGCTTTGGCAACTCGTTTTTCCCCTGATTCCCGCGTTCGCCTTAATCCATCCCCTGGCCACCGTGGGCGACAAGAGCACCGCAGGAATCCAGGACGTGGACATCACGATCTCACTCGACTGGGACCCTGCCGCAGTCACAGGGACGGAAGCCGACCCCCGGGGCTTCACGAAAGCCGAGTTCGACGCGGTCATCGACAATTACGCCAAGTCCCTCTTCGCCATGACCAACGGCCGGCACCGAATCCGGAACGTCTATGTCTTCGCAAAATCGGCCTTCTGGGATATGACCGATATCCGCTACATCAGCAAGGAGGTGGGGCGGGCGAATGCCAACATCTCCGCCTGGAAGGGCCAAACAGGCCAAATCACCATGTACGTTTACGACTCTGTTGACGCCGATGGGAAATGGATCGTGGACGATGCCCCCGGTCCGACCCTCGCCCACGAGTGCGGCCACTACATCTACGGTATCTATGACGAATACGTAGAACCCAAAGAGATCGGCGGGATGACCCGAGATGAGCTCAAGAAATTGAACAAGCTGTGGAAGCCGGCGGCAGACGACGACGGCACACAGGCCTCGATCATGAACAATTCTAAGACCTATCCCAACTGGTTTTCCCATGACGGGGGTTACGATACGGCCGCCAGGAAAAACTCGGCGCAGTACCGGATGTTCGAAAAATCGATCTGGGGCACCCTGGTGAGCGACCCGGAGACAGATCACGCCAATGCCCGCGGCGACAATCGGATGGGGTTTGACGCCTTCAAGGATATCACCGTCACCAAGGTGGCGGACCTCAAGCCAACGCAAACGGGGATAATGGCCGGCTACAAAGACGCCCCCACGAAGATCGTCTGGATGACCAACACGACCTATACAATCCTGGTGGCGGACAACAGCGTATCCACCGCCGACTGGAAACAGGCGCTCAAATCGGTTGAGGCAGCCATCGGGGCGGCCAGTCCGGGCAACTGGGTCAGCGTGATGGTGGGAAACACGGTCAAAATCGACCGTGCCGAGCGCAAGGTCACCAACAAGGAGACCCTCATCAAAGAGGTCTCCGGCCTCACCCAGGGAACCGCCGCGACCGTCGAGAAGGCGCTGGAAGCCGCCATCGCCCAGGCGAAGAAGTACCGGACAGACACGGGCAACGAAGTGACCTGCACCATCAATCTGGTGACCTCCGGAATCCCGATTGTCCCCGAGACCCTTTACAAGTCGTTCTACGATGCCAAGAGCATGCTGAGTGTCGCCTCCATCGGTAATGCACAGTCGGTAAAACCGCCGGAGGGGATGATGACCATCACGGATATGGCAGCGCGTCTGGGAGGGAAGGCCAACATCGCCACCCGCGCCCAGAAGCGGGAGACCCAGATGGTAAGAAACATCAATCTCCTGGAGGGGGACAACACGGCCGACATCGCCGCGGAGTTCTTTCCCGAGCCTCTGGCCGCCGGCGGGTTCCGCACCATGACCTTTACAGCGGGACCAAAAGACGCGACCGTCGTGGTCTCTTTCTTCGCTGATGAAGACGAATGGGACCGGGTCACGCCGTCGCTGATCGATCCCCGCGGCAATACCATCGCGGAGGGGCGCCTCCCCGCCGGAGTCACCCTCGAAAAGGACTCCGGCACAGGCGTCTGGGTGTTCACCATCGACAAGGCCCTCTATGCGGCGGGGACGTCGGGGAGCTGGATTGCCAGAATGGCAGCCTTGACGGGTACCGCAGAGCCGCTGGCGATGGTTGCCTCCGCCGAATCGGGGCTGAACTTACGCGTCACAATGAAGGAGCACCCATTCTACGGGTATGTCGCCCGGGCCTCGCTGATTGCCAACCGGCCAATCCTCAACGCCCGCGTCACGGCCAGCCTCTACGATGGCGGTGGCAACATCCTGGAATCACTGACCCTGAAAGACGACGGCCTCAACGGCGACCTCCGGGCAGGGGACGGGATCTATTCCTCCCGGATCCTCACCGCGCCGGCGGATCAGGAGTACACGATCGTTGCCTGGGCCGACGACAACAATGGCCTGGCCGTCGAGTCGGACAGGGAATTGATCTTCGTCAAGACCAATGCAACAGTCAATGAAACAGCGACAGGCGCCTTCCAGCGCACCGCCGAAGAGACCTTCACGATGGGGTCGAGCGCCTCGTCGGGAAGCGGCCGTTGCTTTCTTGCCGAGGCCGCCTTCGGTTCCTATCTCGATCCCCATGTTGGTGTCCTGCGGGCCTTTCGCGACCACTGGCTCTTGCCCTACGAGACAGGAAGGATGATTGTCCAATTCTATTACGTCCATTCGCCCGGGTGGGCCGCCTTCCTCAGACAGCACGAGGCGGCACGGCTCATCGCCCGGGGAGCGCTGACGCCGGTCGTCTATTCCATCCAGTATCCGTTCATTCCCGCGGGAATGGTACTGATGTGCATTGGGTTCTCGACCCGAAAACGCTGGATGTACGCGCTTCAGAAAAAATAAGGAAATGTGAGAGTGATTAGACTCTAATCACTCTCAACTATTCGGATGCATTTAGAAATTAGCTGAACCCTTGTTGGTGCTCACTTTGCTAATATACTTAATATTATCAGTATATTAGAAGGCAGAGGATCAGGAGGAAACATGATCACCCTCGGCATCACCATGAATTTCGCACCGGTGGTGGATGTCAACAGCAATCCCGCCAACCCCATCATCGGGATCCGCTCCTTCGGCTCTTCTCCCGCGGACGTGGCGCGCCTCGGAATGGCCCACATCGCCCCCTACCGGGAATCCGGGGTCGTCTGCGTAGCCAAGCATTTTCCCGGACACGGCGATACCGATATCGACTCCCACATCGGCCTGCCCATTGTCAAACATGACCGGGCGCGTCTCGAAGCGGTCGAGCTTTATCCCTTCCGGGCCGGCCGAGCTGCTCACCGGCCGCATAATGCCGCGGGGATGGCTGCCGGTGGAACTGCCGGGACTCTACGACAGAGGTTGGGGAATGACCGCTTTCTAGGGGAAGACAGGGGACGCTGTTAATCTACATTGTCTGTGACTTTGGGCAGCAGGAAACCTATCATCACCATCAAGACATTCGCCGATCCGAGCAGCTCCAAAGTCTTTGAGGCGTTGTGATCCAGGTACTGGTAGAGTTCGCCCACAATGCTGGGCGCAATGCTGCCGAGACACCACGCCCAGCCCATCAGGACCGCAGAGACGATGCTCATGTTTTTCGGCGGGGCGATCCGTTGGCCGAACGCCACGCCCAGCGGATTCACCGTCCCCAGGAATGCCCCGCCCACAATGCAAAGCGAGACGAATGCCGGCGCCGGCAGTGGCAGACGTACAATCGCATGGTAGCTCATCGCCGACAAAATCATCATCGCGATCAACGTCCGACGCCGACCGATTCGGTCTGCCAGGTAGCCCATCGGCACCATGAATACCGTCGCACCGAAAACAATCAGACCGAAAGCCCCGCCCTGCCCGAGCCAGGCCGGATAACCTCTCTCTTGGGCAAATTCCGGCATGAGGAAAAAAAGCCCGGTCAGCACACCGCTGGAGATCGAAAGAATCAGGAACAACACCAGGATCTGTCTCGCCACCGGGCGAAGCGAACGGAGCGATCCGATGACGGATATCCTCTCGGAGTACGGCGCCTCGGCCGGTCGGCACCGCAGCCAGACAAACACCCAGAGGATCGCCACGGGAACGAAAAGGATTTCGGTGTGATGGCCGAAGTTGTTGTAAACGCTGCGAAACACGATCTGGCTAAAACCAAAGCCGATGCTGCCCATGGCGATGAACACGGCGAGGAACATCGAGCCGCGCCGGGAGGAAAATCTGCCCGCCAGCCCGGCCCCCGAGGGGTGAAACATGTCCTGCCCTAGCCGGCCAGCAGCAAGGATCACGAACACGACAAGGTAAAAGCCGCTTAATCCGAACAATGTCGGCAGTCGCCGGTCAAGCGCCGATTGATAATCGGCTAGCGGGCCGAGCAGCAAAGCAAACGAAGTCAGCAACCCGCCTAGCAAGATGACCCGTCTCGGCCCGAAGCGGTCGGCGATCAAGCCGAATAGCGGCTGAAGCGCTGTTCCGCTCATTCCGATGATCGTGGCAATCCATCCGGCCTTGGTGACATCCAAACCGGCAAGGGTCTTGTAAACAGGCCATACGCTCGTGCCCATGAAATCAACCATGCTATGCGCAACGACCACGGCGATAAACGTGCCGACCGTCGTATTTGCTCCCATGATTCAAACTCCTCGTTATAGAATAAAAAAACCGCCTGGTTACCCGTGGCGGGTTGAAAGTTGCGACTTCGATTTGGCGCGAAGTATAGTGGCGCCTTTTTGGCTTGTCAAGGGATATCAGGATCCTGCCATAAAATCCCCTTGACATTTTTTGCCGATTTGATATCTGCGAACCAGTGACGATGTGACTGCTGAGGCCAGCCCACGAGCAATCGTGGGGCGGAAAACGATAGCTTCCCTGAGGACAGCGGATGCGATTGAAAAATTCATCTGGCGAACCCACGCGCCGCGAATTCCTTAAATCGACAGCAGCCCTGGGGCTGCTCGCGCTTGCACCACCTCTCACCACGGGTTGCGGCAGCTCCGGCGATGGGTCCACCAACTATAGCGACATTATCAGCGATATGACGGCTGTGGTCCAGAAAAGGATGGCAGCGAATGCGTACGTGAAGGGGCTTTCGCTCGCCCTCGTGGACGATCAGAGGGTGGTGTGGGCGCAGGGCTTCGGCTACGCAGACGCCGAAGCCAAGGTCCCGGCAACGGCAGACACTCTCTATGAGATCGGTTCCGTTTCCAAGGTGTTCACCGCCTGTCTGGTCTTGCAGCTTGTCGATGCCGGGAAAGTGAACCTGGACGACCCACTGATAAAGTACATTCCCGGTTTTTCGGTGGGCCCTCCGCTGCGCGGGTACCCGGAGTCCGCAGACCGCCCCATCACGATCCGCTCCATGCTGACTCACCACTCGGGCATCCCCGGGGACCTCTGGAACGGAACGTTCGGAAAGGCCCACTACCCCGATTTCAACACCCGTCTCCTGAAGATGCTCAGCAGCGACAATGCCCACCACCCGCCGAATTTCTTCCTCATGTACAACAACACCGCCGTGTCGCTCCTGGCCACGGTGATCGAAGCGGCTTCCGGCGAAACCTTTGCGAGCCGTTCGGATGCCTTCTTTCAGGCGTTGGGCATGAACCACACCTCATTCTTCCGAGATTCGCAGGCTGTGGCGGGTGGGCTCCTGGCAAAAGGGTATCTTCAGGGCAAGACCTACGGCCCATACTACAACAACACCGTGGCGGCGGGTTCGATGATAAGCAGTGTCAGCGACATGGCCAGGTTCATTCAGATGATGAATGCCCGGGGCCGAGCCCAGGGGGGGCGCGTGCTCAAGACAGAAACCGTCGAGACCATGATCACGCGTCAAAATGGGTCGATCCCGCTCGATTTCGATTTTCCGCTCGGTTTCATCTGGAAACTCTACGATCCCGAGCTGGCCTATGCGGGCCGCTTCTGCGAACATTCGGGCGATGCGATGATCTTCGAGAGCATGCTGAAGATTCTGACCGAGCACAACCTGGGCATGATCGTGCTTACGAACGCACAGGAAGGCAATCCCCTGCACGAAGAGATAGCGCGAGACGCGCTCGCCAGAGTCCTGGAAAGGAAGAGAGGGATCGCGAAACCCTCCGGGTCCCCCGAACCCCCTTACTCAAAAGAAGCTTCCTGGACCGCAGCCCAACTGAAGGTGATCGAAGGGATTTACAGCACGCTGGATGCCGCGTCGGGAGCGGGCACCTCGCCCTGCCGCTCATACAGCCGCATCGAGGCGGTGATCGGAGGCCTATTGTGGAAAAAGAAAGGCGAGCCGCTTCATCACGATTGGGAAAGTGCGAAAGTAATCGTGCCCAGAGAGAACGGCTGGTTCTCGGAGCCAACCTCGCAAGAGTACCAATACGAGTTCCGTGAGATGCAGGACCGGATGGTTATGATCGAGCACCACCAGGGCCAGGCCCACTTTCTGGCCGAGCGGTACGTTCCTGTCGTGCCCATTCCCGAGAAATGGGCCGGACGTGTGGGAAACTACGAGTTGGCCAACCTGGATCCCGCAGACTGGACAGAGGACTTCGTACCTGCAGGGCTGAATTTGATCAGCAAGAGCCTCAGCCTGCAGATCGAAGGCGACGTTTTGGTGCTCCGCTGTCTCGATGGCGTCTATCAGGGCCCGTATGTGGTATCGCCGGTGTCGGACACGGTGGGATACATGCCCGGTGGCGGTCGCAATTTGGCAGGATCGGTCAGGGCCGTGCCTTTTGGCGGAGAAGAGCAGCTTCAGTTCTTGGGTCTTATCTATAGAAGAATTTGAGCTTTGCAGATTTGGGTACCAACCAATAACTTGATCGTTCCTCTCAGACCACAATTCTCAGAATATCGATTGGCTCCTCATGTTTGACTCGCAGGTGGCTTTTCGGAGTCGGACCGGGTGCATGAAGCAAGAAATTAAAAGTATTTCTTGAAAATTCCCCTGGCTGCAATGATCCCTGAAATTCCTGCCCCCACAATACCGCGACTCTTCCCGGTGCCGTCGCCGGCAACAAAAATACCGTTGATATTCGTTTCCAGGTTTTCATCCGTTACAAAATGCGTATCGAAAAACTTAATTTCAGGCGCATACAGCAAGGTTGACGGATGCAGAATCCCTGGTACTATTTTATCAAGTTTTTTTAAAGACTCCCAGAGGTTATCGATAATCCGGGCAGGCAAACCAAGCGTTATATCTCCCGGTGTTGCATTGTATGTTGCCTTACACACCCCGAAATGACGAGTCGCACTGTTAAATGTTGAGCTGGAACTTCTCCTCCCTTCCCGAAAGTCACCCACCCTTTGGACGATTGGTCTGCCTCCTCCCAGCAGAAAGAATTGTTTGGCAATCATCTGCCCGAATTCGGTCGTATCGGAATAGGGCTCGGTTAAAGAGATCGTATTGATTATCGCAAAATTCGTGTTTCCTGTTTTCCGGCTTGAGAGTGCGTCACCGTTCACCAGCTTGAAGTTGTAATAGTTTTCTACTCTTACCCGTCCGCCCGGATTGGTACAAAACGTCCTGACTTTATCTCCGTGGCGCGCTGTGCGGAAAATGAATTTCGGGTCGTAAACGATATCTGTAACGGCGTCATAATACTTTCGGTTCAATTCAAGGCGTATTCCCACATCTATCGGGCCAAAATTATGGTGAACGTTTAATTTTGTAGCTACATCACGAAACCAGTAAGCACCACTTCGCCCCGGAGCGGCGAGAACGACTTTTGCGGCATAGCATACTTTTTTCCGCTGACGACTACAGGAGACATGATAGGTGTCGTCATCATGTCTCACAATGGAGGTTACTGCTGTTCCAAGGAAAAATTCTGTTTTTTTCAGTTGCTTTCTCAGATAATCAACAACCGACTTGCCATTGTCCGTTCCCCAATGCCACTGCTCCGGCGCAATAAATTGAGCGTCCTGCTCTTTGGCAATGTTCCCAAGTTCCTCAATTGTTTTATGCTTATCTATAAAGGTTACCTGCTGACACTTTGGAAAATGGATGAAGACCTGCCTGATCTCTTCCATCAAATGCTGCGCCGAATTGAGATCGATTTGAAGTTCATCCAGATCGATTCCGACCCGATAGTCAAAATTCAGTTTGCCATCATTTAGCAATCCTCCAGCGGGATACGGGTGTCGATCAACGATGGCAATCCCGTCCATACCCAGCCGCTCAAACTGCATAGCCGCAAATAGACCGGCAGGGCCGGAACCTATAATCAATACATTATAAACGTCCATAACCGTAACCTATGTGATCAGGAGTGGGAAGGTTCTCATCTTGTCTTTAGCTGGATTCCCGTTTTCGGGCTAAAAGAAATGGCGGAGTCGAGCAACACAAAGAAAGAAGGAAGGGGAATCTTTTTTTGCTGAGTCATCAGATCGGACTGGCATATGATCCCCTTCAAATGCCCTTTCTTGTCAAGCACGGGCAGTCCGCTTAGATGTTTATCAAGCATTAAGTTCGCAGCCAGAAGGATCTCCGTGTCGAGATCAACCGTGATGACATCCTTTGTCATAATATCCTTGGCTTTAATCATATAGTTTCCTTCTTTCCTTTGAAGCGATTCTAACATTGATTGTCAGAGAAAGCCACGATTGAAATTCATATACATCTCCGAGAGAATTTTCTATTTGACATCCTTGTGGATAAGAGGCATTAATATGATCATTTATAATACTTCGATAGGGGCTTCACCTGATTTCTAGTATGCAATACTGGGGAACCGATCAGACTCTGTCATACGGCTCAGATCAATTTCGACACCGGGGACGATCGGGAATTGTCGGGAGACCGTGTGGGAATATTCCTCATCCAGCACCTGATGGATGAGGTGACTTACGAGAGCAGTGGCGGCGTGAATATTGTCCGGATGTGCAAGCGGTATAAGAAGCCATCAAAACTGATCGCAGGGCAAACCATCGAGGCAGTGGAGGGGGATTATGACCACCGCAAAGAGAAAAAAAGGAACCATCGGAATCCGGAATCTGGAAAAGTCGGAAGCTGAGCCTATGCGGAGAAAAAAGACTCTACAGGAAAATGAAATTACAATTCGCGATATGGCGGAACAATTGGAGGATGTCCTTTTTGCGACCGACAACGGCGGCTTTATGACCTTTGTCTCCCCTTCGGTGCTTCAGATGTTCGGATGGAAACCGGAAGAGATGGTGGGCAGAAGTTTCATCGAATTTCTGCCGGAATCTCAGATTCCATTCGCAGTCGCACAATTCAAAGATACCCTGGCTTCCGGACAGAAAACGCGGAACCTCTCCTGTGCCTTGAAGCGTAAGGATGAAAGTACTTTCTCGGCTGAGTTGAACTGTTCCGTGATCTGGAAAGACGGACGGATTGCAGGCAAGGTCGGCATTATTCGTGACATTACTGAGCGCAAGCTGTTTGAGGAGGCGCTGAAGGAGAGCGAGGAGCGTTACCGCAACCAGGTTGAAGCGATCAACGACGTTGCCTACGCCGTGGGCAGCGGAGGAGAAATCACCTATATCAGCCCGGTAGTGAGAAATCTCCTGGGTTATGAACCGGACGAAATTACCGGCAGGCACTTTCTTGAGTTTGTATATCAGGAGGATCACGATCTTTTGACGAGAAAATTTTCAGAACTCCGCGAGGGGGTGGTCAGTCATGACGAGTACCGCGTAATCGATAAATCGGGCGGCGTAAAATGGGTGAGGTCGCTGACCAGTCCGATCGTCGATATCGGTGGTTTTTTGGGAGGGCGAGGGATTCTGGTTGATGTCTCCCACCACAAGCAAGCGGAACAGGCGCTGCGGGAAAGCGAGGCGAGGTTCCGCGCCATCTTCATGCAGGCCGCGGTTGGAGTGGCCGAAGTTGAAATGGATACAGGGCGTTTTCTCACTGTCAACAGGTGTCTTTGTGAAATGGTCGGCAGGACAGAAGAGGAAATGATGGCAACCACTTTCCATGCGATCACCCACCCGGATGATCTCCATCTTCATGAAGACAAAACGGCGCTGCTTATGGCCGAGAAGATCGGGCGCTACGTCCTGGAGAAGCGCTATATCCGGAAAGACGGGGCAATCATCTGGGTGAACCTCACGTCATCGCCGCTCTGGAAGCCGGGGGAAGCGCCCACGCGCAACCTTGTCGTGATCCAGGACATCACTGAGCGCATACGGGCAGAAAAGGCGTTGAGGGAGAGCGAAGAGAAATTCAGGGCCATTTTTGACAGGGCCAGCGACGGGATTCTGATCGCAGATGCCATAACCAAAAAGTTTTCCCAGGGGAACGCTACCATCTGTTCGATGCTGGGGTACTCAAAAGAAGAGATCAATCATCTTGCTATCAATGATATCCATCCACCGAATAATATCTCCCATGTTCTTGATGAGTTTGAAAAACAGATCAAAGGGGAGAAAGTTCTGGCCGAGGGTCTGCCGATCTTGCGAAAAGACGGATCAATCTTTTATGCCGATGTAGGCTCCGCCCCCATTGTTATTGAGGGTACACATTATCTTGTGGGCATCTTCCGCGACATCACCGAGCGCAAGTGTGCGGAGGAGGCGCTGCAGGAGAGTGAGGAAAGATTTCGGCTCGCTATCAATGCGACCAAAGATGGGCTTTGGGAATGGAATATTCAAACGAATCAGGAGTTCTTTTCTCCTCGCTGGTGTGAAATTATCGGATACTCGTTCGATGATCCAGCATTGCCTCATACTTACGATTCGTGGGCATCAAGAATCCACCCCGATGATTTTGATCGGGTGATGAAAGCGATGAAGGACCATCTCGAAAACGGGATGGAATATGATATTGATTACCGGCATCTGCATAAATCGGGCGAATACCATTGGCAAAACTCCAATGGGCAGGCAGTTTTCAGTGAGAGTGGCAAGCCCGTCAAGATGGTCGGGTGTATTTCTGATATCACCGAGAGTAAGCGGGTTGAGCATATGTTGCGGCAGAAACGGGAAGAACTCTTCCATGTAAACCGCGTATCAACCATAGGAGAGTTTGCCGCCTCCATCGCCCATGAAATCCACCAACCCCTTACGGCCATTTTGAACAACGCCCAGGCAGCGCAGCGTTTTCTGTCATCAGACACACCGGCGGTAGATGAGGTGCGGGATACCATCCAAGATATCATCAATGATGATCGCCGTGCCGCCGAGGTGATTCGGCACCTGCGGATGTTCCTGAAGAGAGAAGAGGCGGATCGGTCAATTCTGGATATCAACAACATTATCGGCGAGGTTCTGACAATACTTCATAGTGAAATCATAGATAAATATGTCTCGGTAACTCCGGATCTAAGCCCCGATCTAGCTTGGGTGGAAGGCGTGCGCGTAGAATTGCAACAGGTTCTCGTAAATCTGATTCTCAATGGCTGCGACGCCATGATGAATGTTGATCTTCAGCGGCGCCAGATGCGCATTGTTACATCAGTTGATGAACCGAACAACATTCTCATTGCCGTTCAGGATTCAGGGATGGGATTGGACAAAAGCGCAATAGAGCGTGTTTTTGAGCCCTATTACACCACCAAGCGAGAAGGTCTCGGCATGGGTCTGTCTGTCAGTAAAACAATCATCGCGGCTCACGGCGGACGGATATGGGCGGCCAACAACCCTGAAGGCGGAGCGACGTTCTCCTTTACGCTGCCGATACACAAAGGGAAGACCTTGTAAACATGGAAGCTCTATCAGAAGCAATCATAAAGCTGCATCGCGCCAGCATCATGCAGAAAATGGGCGCTCAATCCCTTGCGGATCTGGTACGACTGGCGGACCGATTGAAATAATCACCGGTTTTGATCCCTATTAGACTAAAGTCTAATATCTTTTCTATTCACCCGCGATACAATCCCAATCAACGGAAGTCGCATTTACCATAAGGCAATGATGTCGTCACGGGAGCAACCAACCATGTTCAAAAATGATGCCGTGATATCTGTTGTGGATGATGACGAGTCGGTCCGCAAATCATTGCAAAGGCTACTCAGATCAATGGGATATGCAGTAAGGACATACTCTTGCGCCCTGGATTTTCTGCATCAGGGAGCTCTCCATGACCATGGCTGTGTGATCATGGACGTCCGCATGCCTGAAATGAATGGCCTTGATTTGCAGAAGAGACTCTCTGATTGCGGGGTCTCGCTGCCGGTCATATTTATAACGGCATACGAAGATCCCGGTGTCCGTGCACAGGCCATGCAGGCCGGAGCCGTGGCCTTTTTACAGAAACCTTTTAGTGATGGATTACTGATTGACTCCATAAAATCAGCTTTTAATTACAACAGTCAGCAGACGGGAGCAAGCATCGGCTTAGATATCGGACCAAAAAACATGAGTGGTGGATGATGAGGCGAAGTGACCAGTACTTTTCATCCAAAACCAGGAGAAAGAGGAGGTGCCGATTATGTATCAAAAAGTTCTCGTTCCACTGGACG
>CAIUXU010000162.1 GCA_903903205.1 uncultured Syntrophobacterales bacterium | reverse complement strand
CGGCAGGGAGCGCCGTGGTGACCGCCAGGCTTTACCGGCATGGGTCGGATCCATCGACCTTTCGCTCCTGGCTGGACTATGTCGATACCTATCTGAGCGTCTGGGTGACGGGATACGAAAAAGGGGAGAATCTCTGCGCGGAAATGGTTTCCCCGCCGGGATGCGAAGAGACCATGAAGGGATAACGATGCAAACCGTAAGCACCCTGTTGGATGAAACCTGGCAAGAGCGTTACAAGGCGATCTCCCACCTGAATATCCGCAGCTCTATCTATGATGTTACGAACCGCTGCAATCTGCGCTGCAAGGGGTGTTTCTTTTTTTCCTCCGATGAACACAAGGCCGCCCCCGAAGAAGAGGATCTGGGCCGGTGGGAGGCGTTCGTGGAACGGGAGCAGACGCGGGGGGTCAATCTGGCCATCCTCATCGGCGGTGAGCCGACCCTCTGTCTCGACCGTATCGAAGCCTTCTACAAGCGTCTTCCCACCTACTGTGCCACCAATGGCCTGATCAAGGTTCCCCGTGAGCGGTTTCCCGGGATGATGGTGGGGATTTCGCTTTGGGGTGATGAAGAGGATGAAAAGCTTCTCCGGGGGAGGGACGCCTTTGCCGTCTCCAGCCGGAATTATGCTGGCGACCCTGATACCTATTACCTCTACACCATCACCCCAAGGCAGCTCGGGCGCACGGAGCGCGTGATCCGGAAGATCGACGATGTTGGGCTCAAGGTTCACATGCAGCTTCTGTCGAACGACGAAGGGGTGGACGGTTTTTCCTGGACGCCCTCACAGCTCGTTGATATCCGCGCCGAGATGGATGCCATGCTGGACCGCTATCCCCGGACCGTCGTCTCCTGCCGCTATTACCATGAGGTCATCACCACGGGTCGGATGCTCGGAAGACCTTTTACGTGGAACGAGTGTCCCTCCGTGACGGAACCGATGGACGACCGCACTCCCCGCCCGAAACGTCTCATCCGGTTCATCCGCTGGGCGGCCGACTTGAAGACGATGCACCGCTGCTGCACCTCCGCCCCCCGGGATTGCACGACCTGCAAGGACGGCGCGGCGCACATGAGCTGGGTGATGGTGAACAAAAGGGCGCATCTGCGGTCGGCGAAGGATCTCCAGAACTGGATCGAGGTGTACGAGATGTTCGCCAAACTCTACCGGTTCATTCCCTGGTAGTTATCGGAAACGTATGAACAGAACCAGACCCGTAATTCTTGGATATGACTTCGTGTCGCCGCTGGGGACGGAGCTGGAGACGCAATGGCAGCGGGCTGTGGCGGGGGAGAGCGGCATATCCCGACTGACCCGCTTTCCGCTGCGGGACGGATTTCCGGTCCAGATTGCCGGCCAGGTGGCAGAGATCGACGTCGCTCCCTATCCCTTTCTCCGACCTCGCGAGCTGGCCCACTGGACCTCTCCCATCTTCAAACATGCGCTGCTTGTGGTTATGCGCGCACTTGCGCGGGTCGGAATTGATATCACGCCCGAAATGGCCCCGCGG
>CAIUXU010000161.1 GCA_903903205.1 uncultured Syntrophobacterales bacterium | reverse complement strand
TCCGTTGCTGATGGAAATCTTTCAGAAGGCCATCGGAGAGGGATTCACCAACGCCGCCCTGGAGAAGGAGTTCAAGAAGAAGCCGAAGTCGGCAATGACGACGGTGAGAAAGAGATCCTTCTCCATTGATATAGGATTAAATCAATGACTGACAAAAAGATCGAATTACACAAACAGGCAGAGGGAAAGGGATCCCATTTACCGGAAGAGATGGATGCGGTGTCGCCCGAGGAAATCCGGCAGACTCTCCACGAACTCCGTGTGCATAAGATCGAGCTTATGATGCAGAACGACGAGCTTCGTCGGTCGCAGGCGGAACTGGATGCCGCAGGCGCACGCTATTTCGACTTCTACGATCTGGCGCCGGTCGGCTATTTCACCCTCAACGAAGAGGGGCTGATTCTGGAGGCCAATCTCACAGCGGCAACCTTGCTGGGCGTTGCGAGAAGCGATCTGATCAAGCAGCCGTTCTCCCGATACATCCTCAAAGAGGACGCGGACAACTACTACCTGCATCGCAAACAGCTCTTTGAAAAAGCCGCGCCGCAGACGTGGGAGATGCGAATGCTGCAAAAGGACGTAACGACATTCTGGGCGCTAATAGATGCCACCGTCGCGAAGGATGCCGATCGCAATCCCGTGTGCCGCATCGTGATGAGCAACAGTACCCTCCGCAAGCGGATGGAAGAGGAACTTCTTCGTGCCCAGAAGCTGGAATCCCTCGGCGTTTTAGCCGGGGGGATTGCCCATGATTTCAACAATCTGTTAGGGGTCGTGCAGGGGTATATGGATCTGGTCCTCAGCGATCTGCCTCCCGGCCATCTCTCTCGCCAACTGCTGTTGACTGCGATGCAAAGTGTTTCGCAGACAAAGGATCTGACCAGCCGCCTGATCACCTTTTCCCGGGGCGGTGGTCCCATCAAGGAAATATTTGATGTTGCCGCGATCATCCGGGAGGCCGTGCAAAGGACCGTCAAGGGAACCAAAGTCCAGGTGATTTTCGACTTCCGGGAGGAACTCTGGCCCGCTGAGGTAGATGACCTCCAGATGAAGCAGGTCTTTAACCATCTGACGAAGAACGCCGTGGAGGCCACGCCGGAGGAAGGAATTCTGACGATTCAGGCGGAGAATGCGCTGCTGCCGTCCGGTGGAGTTCTGGATCTGCAAGCAGGGGCGTATCTCAAAATCACGTTTGCCGATGAAGGAATCGGCATCCATGAGGAACATCTGGCAAAGATATTTGATCCCTATTTTTCGACGAAGAGGCTGGCCGCCCGGAATGGGCTGGGATTGGGGCTGGCGGTCTGTTATTCCGTTTTGAAGAGTCATGACGGCCATATCACGGTGCAATCGCTGCCGGGGAAAGGCGCTTCTTTTGTCCTTTATATTCCAGCGCGGCCGGAACTGGCCAAGGGAAAAGATGTCAAGAAGACAACCTCAACCGCTCCCCGGGTCGGCCCGGTGCGGGTGCTGATCATGGACGATGATCCTCAGGCTCGTGAACTCATGCGGGCCTATCTGGAGCGGATGGATTATGAGGTGACGGATGTGCAGCATGGACAGGAAGCGATTGATGCTTACCGGAAAGCGCTGGAATCCGATACGCCCTTTGAGCTGGCGCTGCTGGATCTGAAGGTGCGCCAGGGAATGGGAGCAGAGTTGGCCATGAAGCGGCTGTTGAAAATCGCCCCCTCCATCAAGGCCATTATCGTTTCGGGGTACGTGGATGATCCCGTCATGCTGAACTATGCCGATTATGGTTTTCAGGGCGCCCTCCAGAAACCTGTCAAGAGAGAAGAGATGAAACGTTTGGTGGAAGGGGTACTGGAAGGAATAACCGCATGAACTTTGATATCTTTCCGAACCAACCTTTCGCCTTCGAGGAGACTTATCGGCGTTATCTGG
>CAIUXU010000160.1 GCA_903903205.1 uncultured Syntrophobacterales bacterium | reverse complement strand
AATCGCAATTGTCCTCGGCCTGGGGTCAGTCCTGATCACTCGTTTCGGGACACACCAGGGATGGAAAGCGGCCCCATCCTTTCCTGTTGCCGGCAATACAGGCGGGTACGAACCCCCTGTTCAGCCACCAACTCCAGTTCAAGCCCCGGCCTCTATTCCTCCCCCTCCCGAAAACCCCGGGGAGAGTGGAGCCAATACAATAAATTAAATATATGCAATAACAGGAGAAACAGGCATAAACAGTCCCATATGCTTCTACCACGAAAAAGGAAGGATGGATCATCTTAATTCAACATATCCTGTAATTCAACAATCGGAAGGTTTTCACTATGCCAGCGACACGCTCAGCCCTTATCAGCATTATCGCAATTTCAGTAATCCTTGTTGCCGGATGCACATATTCGTCCGTTGAAACACCAGCGGTGAAAATGACCAATCCGGTCGCACCCGTTCCGGTCGCCAGCACGGGTGGCGTCAACATTGCCTATGAACTTGAGCTCGAAATCCCGGGGAATAGTTCACTCGTACCGGAAAAGATCGAGGTCATCGACCCGGATACCGGAAAGACCATCTACACACCGAATACAGCGGTATTTGCCAAGACCTTTATGCCGGTATCCAATCCTCCGCCAACCGCAGAAGAGATAATGAGCGGCACCCTTAAATTGAGCGTCCCCCGTATCTCAATCTGGTTCAAGGTCAACCCTGATGCCGTGCCGAACAGGCTCGTCCACCGCCTCACACTCAACCAGACTGCCAGCGGACTTCCCCCGTTGAGTATTACCGGCGGCGAGGTTACCGTGAGAAAGGAGCTCCAACCGGTAGTCATCGGTCCGCCGATGCGTGGAGCGGGCTGGGTGGCCATGGAGACGACTGAACCAACAACCCATCATTTCCTCATGCCGGTCACAATAAACGGTGTGACAACGGTTGACCAGCGGTATGCACAAGACTGGTTTTACATTGACCCGGTTACAGGGCAGGCTGTCCAGGGGGACGTGAATCTTACCAAAAGCTATCCAGGATATGGCAAGGAGCTGTTGGCGGTTGCTGACGGCACAGTCGTCGATCTGCGCGACGATTTGCCGGATAATGGGATCTATAAAGTGCCGCCGTTCAGTTTTGCGACAGGCCCCGGCAACAACGTGGTTATCGATATCGGAAATAACAAGTATGCCTGCTATGTACATACCATTCCCGGATCAATCCGGGTAAAGAAGGGCGACACGGTGAAAGAAGGGCAGGTAATTGCTCTCTTGGGAAACAGCGGCCAGTCTGATATCCCGCACCTCCATTTTGAAGTAGTGACGGGTAAACCGATCATCATGGGCGGTGAGGGGTATCCTTTTGTTTTCCGTTCATTTGACATAATCGCCAATTTCAACCATGCACTTTTAGATAGCAGAACTTCCTCGCCGGATTATACCAGCCAGAAATACTGGTCGGAATTTGGCGATTTTATAACCTTTTCCTCCCAACCGGTACCCCAGCAGAACAAGCTGACAGAGAACTGGGCTATTGTCCGGTTCCCTTAAAGAACCTGGATAAACCATCCGATGATGTTTCCGTCATCGTTTATTCCAATGTGTCGGCGAGATCACCGGCGACATCGGGAAGGCCCGCGAGGCCATGCGCAATACCATGATCTCGTAACAATCCGACATGCTTCGGCAAAAGGCACTTTCTTTAGATGCATATCCATAAGCCAGGAACCAAAAGAAAAGGGCCCTCCCAAGCGACGGGAAGGCCCTTTTCTGCTAAAACTTTAGATAGCCGTTACGCCATCTTCTTCATCGTGTCAACGAGCTCCTGCACCGCTGCCGCCGACTTCTTCAGCGCGGCGTCTTCTTCGGTGGTCAGTTTGATCTGGATGATCTCCTCGATACCACCCTTGCCCAGCTTCACGGGCACGCCGATGAACAGCCCATTGATTCCGTACTCGCCATCCAGATAGGCGGCGCAGGCCAGGATCTTCTTGCGGTCCTTCAGGATGGACTCTGCCATCTCCACCGCCGAGGAGGCCGGCGCGTAGAAGGCGCTCCCCGTCTTGAGCAGACTGACGATCTCTGCTCCACCATTCCGGGTCCGGGTCACGATCGCATCCAGGCGCTCCTTCGGGATCAATTCCGTGATCGGAATACCGGCCACAGTCGAGTAACGGGGCAGCGGCACCATCGTATCCCCGTGTCCGCCGAGGACGAAGGCATGGATGTTTTCGACAGAGACATTCAGTTCCATGGAGATGAAGGAACGAAAACGGGCCGAATCAAGCACACCCGCCATGCCGATCACGCGGTTTTTGGGGAAGCCGCTGACGTCATGGGCGACATGGCACATCGCATCGAGGGGATTGCTAACGATGATCAGGGTAGCATTGGGGGAGTACTTCACCACCTGCTCGGTCACGACCGTCATGATCTTCTTGTTCGTCGCCAGCAGGTCATCCCGGCTCATCCCCGGCTTCCGCGGGATGCCGGCGGTAATGATGACGATATCCGAATCTTTGGTGTCTGCATAGCTGTTGGTGCCGATCAGATGAGCGTCGTGCTTCTCAACGGGCGCCGCCTCCGTCAGATCAAGGGCCTTGCCCTGCGGCACCCCTTCGATGATGTCCACGAGCACCACATCGCACAACGCTTTTTCGCAGAGACGCTGCGCCGCGGTCGCGCCCACATTCCCTGCGCCGACGACGGTTACTTTCTTGTCCATAGTCCTCCTCCTCATTCTTTCTTTCGTTTTTTGATCCAGGGCTTCACCCGGAAACAGCCTGGGAAGCTTTTGATTGCAAATCAACTGCACGTATTGTATAAGCTTCCAGCGTTGGCGACGCTAGCACAAGCACCCCGGTATAGCAAGGGGAATTTCTTCGACAAACGAACGGCACAGCCGAATCGGGCTCTGTATGACAAAGGAGATAGATGGGTAAATTATTCGGTACGGACGGCATTCGGGGGGTGGCGAACGAACACCCGATGACGGCCGAAATGGCCATGAACATCGGTCGCGCCACCGCGCATCTTTTCAAGAAAAAGGGGCATGTCCCAAAGATCATCATCGGCAAAGACACCCGGATCTCCGGATATATGCTGGAGAATGCACTCGTTTCCGGGATCTGTTCTATGGGGGTCCATGCGATCATGGTGGGGGTCCTTCCCACGCCCGGGATCGCTTTTCTGACCGGCAGCATGAGGGCCGATGCCGGCATCGTCATCTCCGCTTCCCACAACCCGTTCCAAGACAATGGAATCAAAATCTTTGGAAGCGAGGGGTTTAAGCTCCCGGATGAGACGGAGTCGGCAATCGAGGAAATTGTCTTTGCAAACAACCTGCACACCCTCCATCCCTCTCCGTCCGAACTGGGCAAGGCCTACCGCATGGAGGACGCCCGGGGGCGCTACATCGTCTTTCTGAAGCACGCCTTCCCCAAGGAATGCTCCCTGGAGGGAACGCGGATCGTGCTCGACTGTTCCAACGGCGCCACCTACCGGGTTGCTCCGGAGACCTTCATGGAGCTGGGCGCCGAGGTGACCACCCTCTTTGACGAACCGAACGGCAAGAACATCAACCTCCAGTGCGGCTCCCAGCATACGGAGACCCTGGCCAAGACGGTTCTGGAGGCGAAGGCGGACGTCGGATTTGCCTTCGACGGTGACGGCGATCGCATGATTGCCGTGGATGAGACGGGCGCCGTCCTGACCGGCGACCGGATCATCGCGATTTGCGCCGCCTCGATGAAAAAGGAGGGAACGCTCACAAACAACCTGGTCGTCCGGACGGTCATGAGCAACATCGGCCTCGGCCTTGCCCTTGAATCCCTTGGAATCGACTCTGTCATGACCGGGGTCGGCGACCGCTACGTCATCGAGGAGATGCAGGCCCGTGGGGCCTCTCTCGGCGGCGAGGATTCAGGCCATCTGATTTTCCTTCACCACCATACGACCGGCGACGGAATCATCACCGCCCTCCAGTTGGCCGCAGCAATAAAGAAAGATGGTAAACCCCTGTCCGAACTCGCAAAGATCATGAAAGTCTTTCCGCAGATGCTGATCAACGTGGACGTCAAGTCGCGCCCGGAGATCGAAACAGCGCCAGAGATCATGGCGGCGATCCGTGACGTGGAGAGGCGACTGGGAAGCCAGGGCCGGGTGCTGGTCCGGTATTCGGGAACGCAGAACATGTGCCGGGTGATGGTCGAAGGCCCGACACCGGAAGAGACGGGACGCTTCTGCCAGGAAATCGCTGAGATCGTGGAAAAAAAACTCAGTAGCTGATATGAACGGACGGCGCCGGCAAGATTGGCCGGAGTGAGAAAACGGGGTAAAGAGATGGCAAGTCGGATCGAGATCGGGTTTAAAAAAGGGATCAGGGACGCCCTCGGCGAGAGGATCAAGAAGAGGATCATCGAACATCTTGGAATCCATGTGGATTCTGTCAAGACCCTCGAGGTGTATACCCTCGACGGACCTCTCGCACCTGAGGATCTGGAAAAGGCGGCGAACGGCCCACTCTCCGACCCGATCATCCAGGAAATTGCTATCAACCACGAGCTTGCCCAAGGATTCGATTGGCTCATCGAGGTGGGATTTCGTCCTGGCGTCACGGACAACGTCGGGAAAACCGCCAGCGAGGCCGTCACGCTCCTCGCCGGGAAAACAGTCCGTGTCTACACGTCCCGGCAGTATGCAATAAGCGGCATCCGGGACCGGTGCGACCTGGATACCCTGACCCGGATGGATGCGGAACGGATCGCCTCCGAGCTTCTCGCCAACGACCTGATCCAGCGTTATGACATCATCGACGGAAAAAACTGGAACCCGGACGCGGGGATGAAACCTTACATCCCGCGCGTTATCGGAGAAGACCGTCCACGGACGGAGGTGATCGACCTCGCCGTTTCCGATGCGGAGCTTGTCCGGATCAGCCAGGAGCGCGTCCTCGCCCTCACTTTGGAGGAGATGCGGATTCTTCGGGACTACCTGAAGGACGAAACCATTCTCGCCCGCAGAAGGGAGGCCGGTCTGGGGCCGCAGATGACCGACGCGGAGATCGAGTGCCTCGCCCAGACCTGGTCCGAACACTGCAAGCACAAGATCTTCAACGCCCGGATCGCATATCACGACGGGGAGGGCGCTGTTCGCGAGATCGACTCCCTTTTCTCCACCTGCATCAAAAAATCGACCCGCGAGATCCGGGAGCAGATGGGCGCGGACGATTGGTGCCTCTCCGTTTTCGTCGACAACGCGGGGATTATCCGCTTCAACAACGATTGGAACCTCGTTTTCAAGGTGGAAACCCACAACTCTCCCTCGGCGCTCGACCCCTACGGCGGTGCGCTGACCGGCATCGTCGGCGTGAACCGGGACCCGTTCGGTTGCGGCCGGGGGGCGAAACTCATCTTCAATACGGACGTCTTCTGCTTCGCACCGCCGGACTACGCAAAGCCTCTGCCGAAGCGGATTCTTCATCCGCGGCGAATCTACGAGGGGGTCCGCGAAGGGGTAGAGCACGGAGGCAACAAAAGCGGCATCCCGACCGTAAACGGCTGCCTCGTCTTCGACGAACGCTATCTCGGGAAACCTCTTGTTTACTGCGGGACGGGAGGAATCATGCCCGCCCGGATTGCCGGGGAACCGACCCATACGAAAGAGATCCTTCCGGGCGATTTGATCGTGATGACCGGCGGGCGGATCGGGAAGGATGGGATCCACGGGGCGACTTTCTCCTCCGAGGAGCTCCACGAAGGTTCACCCGTCACAGCGGTCCAGATCGGTGACCCGATCACCCAGAAAAAGATGACCGATTTCCTGCTCGTCGCCCGGGATCGTGGCATTTACCGGGCAATTACGGACAACGGGGCGGGCGGCCTCTCCTCCTCCGTGGGCGAGACGGCGACGCTCTCCGGCGGCTGTGAACTCGACCTGAAACAGGCGCCGCTGAAGTACCCGGGGCTGAACCCCTGGGAAATCCTCATCTCCGAGTCCCAGGAGAGGATGACCCTCGCCGTGGCGCCGGAAACCATCGACGAATTCCTCGCCCTTGCCCGGACGATGGACGTGGAGGCGACGGTGCTCGGCCGCTATACTGATTCGGGCTGGTTCCACATTCGCTACGGAGAGGAGACGGTCGTCTATCTGGAGATGGCCTTCCTCCATGACGGCCTCCCGCAGATGAACCTCCGGGCCGCCTGGACACCCCCGCGCCACCCGGAACCGGACTTCCCCGAACCTGCTGATCTGGGAGGCGCCCTGAAGGAGATGCTCTCCCGGCTTAACATCTGCAGCA
This sequence comes from uncultured Syntrophobacterales bacterium, assembly GCA_903903205.1. GTDB lineage: Bacteria > Desulfobacterota > Syntrophia > Syntrophales > UBA5619 > UBA5619. The sequence continues at coordinate 3,286 of CAIUXU010000160.1, read as the reverse complement.
AGGAGTCGGTCGTCCGCCAGTATGACCACGAGGTGCAGGGAGGGAGCGTCGTCAAACCCATGACGGGCGTCGTCAATGACGGCCCGAGCGATGCGGCTGTGATCCGCCCGCTTCTCGACTCCTTCGAGGGCATCGTCGTCGCGAACGGAATCTGTCCCCGCTACAGCGATATTGACGCCTACCACATGGCCGCCTGTGCGATCGACGAGGCGGTCCGAAACGCGATCGCCGTCGGGGCTTCCCTCGACCGCATGGCGGGACTTGACAACTTCTGCTGGTGCGATCCGGTCCGCTCGGAAAAGAACCCCGACGGGGAGTACAAACTCGCCCAACTCGTCCGGGCGAACGAGGCCCTCTATGCGATCACGACCGCCTACGGCGTCCCCTGCATCTCGGGGAAGGACAGCATGAAGAACGACTACCAGATCGGGGAGACCCGGATCTCGATCCCCCCTACCCTGCTCTTCTCCACACTGGCGAAGATGGAGGACGTCCGGAAGGCCGTCACGATGGACGTGAAAAAACCGGGGGATCTCGTTTACGTGCTTGGGGAAACCTATCGGGAACTCGGCGGATCGGAGTGGTACGCCCTTCATGGCGCAATCGGAAACGACGTTCCGCAGGTTCACACGGAAACAGCGAAGAGGCTTTATCAGGCACTCAGCCTGGCGATCCAGGCGGGTCTTGTCGCCTCCTGCCACGACTGCTCGGACGGGGGGCTGGGGGTGGCGCTTGCGGAAACGGCCTTTGCCGGGGGGCTCGGTCTCACGGTAGATCTTAGAACCGTCCCGACGGAAGGGATAACAAGAGACGACGACCTCCTGTTTTCGGAGTCCCAGAGCCGCTTCGTCGTGACCATTCGTCCGGACGATCGGGAGGCCTTCGAAGCCGCCCTCGCGGGCTCCGCCTTCGCCCGGATCGGGCAGGTCACGGCGGAAGATCTTCTGCGGATCGACGGCCTCGGCGGGAAGCGGATCATCGATGAGGAACTCGCCGTGTTAAAGGCGGCTTGGCAAAAAACCCTCGCGTTCTGAGCGTAAGATAAAGGTAAAAAGAGATGCAAAAGAAAATCAGTGCGATCGTGATCACCGGAAACGGAACGAACTGCGAGATGGAGATGGCCCACGCCTGCCGCCTTGCCGGCTTCGACCAAGTCGACATCGTCCATATCAGCGAGCTCCTCTGCGGAACCAAACGGCTCGACGACTATGACTTTCTGAACCTGCCCGGTGGTTTTTTGGACGGCGACGACTTGGGCTCGGCCAAGGCAGGCGCGAACCGGATCCTCCATGCAGACGTCGCCGGGGGCCAGGAGAGGCTGTACGATCAGTTTGCCCGGTTCATCGCGGCGGGAAAGCTGATCCTCGGCATCTGCAACGGCTTCCAGCTTCTCGTCAAGCTGGGAATGCTCCCCGGCCTGGACGGCGTGTATGACCGGCAGACCGTTACGCTGGTCTTCAACGACTCGGGACGGTTCGAGGACCGCTGGGTTTACCTCCACGTCGATCCCGACTCTCCCTGCATTTTCACGCGGGGGCTTCATGGACTCTACCTGCCTGTCCGCCACGGCGAAGGAAAATTTGTCCCGCAGGACACCGCCACGTTGGAACGCCTGAAGCGGCAGAAACTGATCGCGCTGCAATACAGCGACGCCCTCTGCCAGGAAGCAACGATGGACTATCCCGCAAACCCCAACGGCGCCGTGGACGGTATCGCCGGGATCTGCAACGAGACGGGCCGAATCTTCGGCCTCATGCCCCACCCTGAGGCGTACCTCCACCGGACGAACCACCCGCGCTGGACCCGCGAGGAGCTCCCCGAAGAGGGGATGGGGCTTTCGTTCTTCCGGAACGCCGCCGCCTTCCTCCGGATAAATTAAGGTTTTTCCGAAGGTCTCAAAGTAGTCCTCCACACAGCGGTAACAATTCGAGGGTCAGACCGAGCTTCTGCGATCGTCGTTCAGAAGGTTGCGCAGGTTCTCACCGTGGGAAAAGATGCCGATGGTGCAGAGGGTCTCCAGGAAGACCTGCGCTGCCCGACTGAAGATTCTGCCTTTCGGATAAAACAGACCGTAGTCCACAGAGAGATCGAACTTCTCAACGTCCAGATGCTTGAGTATACCGGTTGCGATTTCTCTCCGGGCAGCCGTGGTGGGAATGATTGTGACTCCGTAGCCCTCTTCGACGATCCGTTTGGCCGCCTCCATGTTGGCCAAAGAGAGAGTCTGGTGGGAAAAATCATCGGTGGCATTTTCCTGAAACCACCGTTTCACGATCGCTAAAGTCTGCGTTCCTTTTTCACGCCAGATGAAGGGGATCCGATCCAATTCGCCAAGGGTGACGCGTGTGCGTGCGGCCAGGGGGCTTTGGGGGGAGCAGACGAAAATAAGTCTTTCCCTGTGGAGGAAAACCCCGTCGAGCGTTGCCTGTTTCTTGATCATCCCGGAGATACTGAGATCCGCTTTGCGCTCCAGGACCATCTCCAGGACCTGTTCAGAATTTCCCATCCGCAAGTCGATTTCGATCCCGGGGTACAGCCGGTGATAGGCACTGATGACGGTGGGCATGAAGTAGGTCCCGATCACCGCCGTGGCCCCTACCGTTATTTTCCCCTTTCGCAGGGTTCGGAGGCTGCCGAAAAGCGTCTCGATCTCCTCGTGCAGATCGAAGAGCCGCTCCGCATAGGTCAGGAAGAGCTCACCTTCCCCGGTCAGACGGACCGTCTTCCCGGCGCGATCGAAGAGTCTGCCTCCAATCTCATCCTCGAGAGCGCGGATCTGCTGGCTGATCGCCGATTGGGTCAGGAAGAGCTCCCGGGCCGCCTTCGTGAAACTGCCCACGATGGCCACCTTGTGGAATGCCTTGATCTGGTCTATGTTCATAAGAATTCCTTATGGAACTGATTAAAAGTAATTAATTGACATTATATCAAAATCATTCTTATAACACCACAAAATTGAATGGAGGCCAATCATGGGGAAAGAAATCGAAAGGAAATTTCTTGTTGGGACTGATGCATGGAAGTCGCTGGCCCAAGGGACAGCCTATCGCCAGGGATACCTCAACAGCGCCAAAGAGAGGACTGTCCGGATCCGGACAATTGATACCAAGGCATTTCTGACGATCAAGGGAGTGACAGTGGGCGCCACCCGGAGCGAGTACGAATACGAGATCCCCCTTGAGGACTGCAATGCGATGCTCGATGCCCTGGCCGAGAAGCCGATTATCGAGAAAAAACGCTACAAGATTCCGTTCGAAGGGCTCATCTGGGAGATCGACGAGTTTTT
>CAIUXU010000159.1 GCA_903903205.1 uncultured Syntrophobacterales bacterium | reverse complement strand
CTGACAAGCCCGATCCCGACATGGGCCTTTGCATAACCCGGATCCAGCCTCAGGGCAAGTTCGAATTCACGCCCGGCATCGACAAACTTCTCCTGATTCAGCAAGCGTATTCCGGTAAAGGTATGATGCTCCGGAGTGTCAAGCTGGCTGAGTGGCTGCTGCGCCTTCGGTCCGCAGGAGATCATGAGGAGACTCGCAGACACAACCACCAGAAACCGTAAAAGGCCCATTGGTTTTATTCGACCGTTCATCGTCTTCTCCTTTCTGTGAGGGGCTTTCCGTTCAAAGCCGTTCATTTTCTTTCTCGTTCTATCGTCGTCTGTTTCCTATCTTCATCCCCTGCTGAAGTCAAGAAAATTCCCTGCTTTCTAAAAAGGCCAATCCCCGATAACATTTCAGAAATGAGGAATTTTCACCGCAGATGTTGCTCATTTTCCGACATTTTCACCCAGGATCAAGGAAGAGGCCAATCCGTCTGGATGCCTCGTCCACTTCCTCCGGATCAAGCCAGCCAACTTCACGGTCTGTGGCAAACCAGGTCATCTGCCGCTTCGCGTAGCGGATGGTGTCCCGCTTGATCAGGCGGACCGCCTCCTCCAGACTCTGCCGCCCCGCAAGAGAGGAAATCATATCGCGATATCCGAAAGATTGCAGCGGCTTGAGAGATTCTGCGTAGCCCATCTCCAGCAGCCGCCGGACCTCCTCCACAAAACCGTCCGCGATCATCCGGTCCGTCCTCTGTTCGATCCGGTCGTTGAGTCGCTCCCGATCCAGAGAGAGGCCGATTCGGAGGGTCTTGTATGGCGCCTCGCGAAACTGGTGCTCCTGTTGATGCGCTACAATGGAGCGGCCAGTGAGCTCCAGAACCTCCAGCGCGCGGATGATCCGGACGCCGTCATGGGGATGAATCCGGTCGGCGGCCTTTTCATCCTTTGCCCGGAGTTTTTCGTAAAGATGGGGCTTCCCCAAGCGGTTCATCTCCTCGCGTAGCGTCTGCCGCAGCGCCTCATCCGCCCCCGGCCCGTCAATCAAGCCTCCCAGCAGAGCCCGGATGTAGAGGCCGGTTCCCCCGACGACAAAAACCGGTTTCTTTTTACGTTGCAGATCGGCAATAACCCCGTTTGCCAACCGGATGTATTGCGAAACGTCGAAAGGTTCATCCGGATTGACCACGTCGAGAAGGTGGTGTGGAATCCGCCTCCGCTCTTCTGGTGCAGGCTTCGCGGTGCCAATATCCATCTGCCGGTAAACCTGCATGGAATCGGCGCTGACGATCTCACCACCCCACCGATCAGCCAGTTCGAGCGCCATCGCTGTTTTGCCGACACCGGTCGGGCCAAGGATACAGATCAAGCTCGGGTTGGGAATGTCAGCGCTGGCCATGCCCGGCTATCTCCTTTTGAAGAGCTTTTCCAGATCAGCCACGGAGATGGCAACCGCGAACGGTCTCCCATGGGGGCAGGTGGCAGCAAGGGGTAGGGCGTCCAGCTCGCGGCTGAGGCTCTCGACCTCCGGACCATTCAGCGGCCGGTTTGCCTTTACGGCGGCCCGGCAGGCAAGGGCGGTGAAAATCTTCTCGCGCCTCTCCATAAGCGGCAGATTGCGGTCTCCTTCCATGCCTCCGGCAAGGATATCACCGATTAATGTCCGCGCCTCCGCATCCGACAGAAAGGCGGGAATCGACCTGACAACGACAGAATCCCCACCGAAAGCCTCCACCTCCATCCCCGCCTCCTCGAGAACCGGGATGGATTCGATCAGAAAAGCAAGATCGCGGGGGGGGAGGCTGACAACTTCCGGCAGGAGCAGACGCTGGCCAGGCTCGCGCTCTTTCGTCTCTGCGGCACGTTTTTTCAGCCTCTCAAACAGGATCCTCTCGTGCGCGGCATGCTGATCGACGAGAACCATCCCCTCTTCTCCAGCAAAAGACAAGTAGGTCCCTGCAACCTGGCCGAGATAAGCCATTTCTGCAAAGCGATATCCTTCCTTCGTCTGTTCCGGTTCCGGCTGAGATTCCCGGGGAAAAGTTTGTGGAGGTATAATCGGTGTTTCCTTTTTATGCTCGACTGGACGTCCGAAGAAAAGTTTTTCAGATCCCGAAGAGATCCGGTAGCGTTTCAGCGCCTCCTCGACCCGACCCGCATAGGCGGCCCCCGACGATCCCGATCCTTCGGCCGCGGGGAAAAAAGGGGGACAGCTCCCGAATTTTGCTGCAAAAATCGGGAGCTGTCCCCCCTTTTTCCCGATACCCCCATCTCCCGCGCCGATAGCGCCGCCCAAAGTCTCCGCAATGAGCGCATAGATCCCCCGCGGATCGCGGAAGCGAACCTCCATCTTTGTGGGATGGACGTTCACATCGACATCCTCTGGTTGCAAATCCAGAAAAAGAACTGCCGACGGATAGCGCCGGGGCTCAATGATCCGGCGATAAGCCGTCATGACGGCGTGGTTCAGCAGATAATCTTTGACAAACCTTCCGTTCACATAGAGGTAGATCTGCGAGCTGTTGGAGCGGGTGAATTCAGGACGGGAAACGAACCCTTTCAATGTGGCGCCCTCTCGCTCTCCCGACGCCGGGGCGAGCTGGTTCCGAAAATCCTGACCGAGGGTCAGGGAGATCCGCTCCGACAGATCCTTCGCCGCCGGAACATTCATCAGCGTCCGACCACCCGCCGAGACCCGAAGGCGGATTCCCGGCTGGGCAAGCGCGAGTCGCGTGATCCAGTCGAGGCAGTAGCCCTGTTCGGTCATGTCGCTCTTGAGAAATTTCCGTCGGACGGGAACCGAATCAAAAATCCGACTGACCAGAATGGAGGTTCCGACCGGACACCCCGCATCGGAGAGTTCCCTCACCTCGCCTCCCTCGAT
>CAIUXU010000158.1 GCA_903903205.1 uncultured Syntrophobacterales bacterium | reverse complement strand
GAAACCTTTAAACAGGTTCCTGAAAGGATCAGGCGGATTTTCGCCGGAGAATTATTGACTTTCGAGGTGGAACACTATCACAAGGACGGCCATATTTTTCCACTGGAAGTATCGGCAAACATGATCGCTGTCGGCGGGGAATCCTTCATGCAGTGTCTTCACCGGGACATCACCGATCGCAAGCAGGCGGAGCAGGACCGGATCGGCCGCGAGGCGGCGGAAGCGGCCACCAGGGCCAAGAGCATCTTTGTAGCCAACATGAGCCACGAAATCCGCACGCCCATGAACGCCATCCTGGGGTTTGCGCAGGTTCTGGAGCGTGACCCTTCGCTTATGCCCCATCAGGTAAAAAATGTCCGGACCATCACCCGCAGCGGGGAGTACCTGTTGCGACTGATCAACGACATTCTGGACATATCCAAAATCGAGGCCGGCAGGACCACCCTGAATGATGCGGCTTTCTGCCTGCACGACCTGCTGGACGACCTCTCGATGATGTTTCGCCCCCGCATCAACGCCAGGGGATTGCAATTTCTGATGGAGCGGGACAGCAGCGTGCCGCCTTATGTGATCGCCGACGAGGGCAAGCTTCGGCAGGTGTTGGTCAACCTGATCGGGAATGCGGAGAAGTTTACGGAAGCGGGCGGTGTGGCTGTGCGGGTGCGCGCCAAGGCCGTGGAAGGAATATCCGGGCAGGACAAAGAGACATTGCGCCTGTGGGTCGAGGTGGAGGACACCGGTCGGGGAATCCCCGATGAGGACATGGGCCGGATCTTTGGCTTGTTTCAACAAGTGGGAACCAGGGTGAAATCCGGCGGCGCCGGACTGGGGCTGCCCATCAGCCGGAAGTTTGCGGAAATGATGGGTGGCGAAATTACGGCCACGAGCGAGGCGGACAAAGGCAGTTGTTTCCAGTTTACGGCGCTGCTGAAGCCGGCGGCGGCGGTTGCCGGGCGCAAGAAGCCGACATCCCGGCGCATCGTCGGCCTGGAACCCGGGACAGGACCGTATCGCATCCTTGTGGTGGACGATGTCCCGGCCAACCGCGCGCTGTTGTGCATGCTGCTTCGGCCCATCGCCGGTTTCGAAATTGCCGAGGCGGCCAATGGCGCTGAAGCCCTTGAAATCTTTGCGCGCTGGTCGCCCCGGGCAGTGCTCATGGATATGCGCATGCCGGTCATGGACGGTTACGAGGCCACACAGCGGATCAAAAGCACAGAGGCCGGCCGCGCCACACCGGTCATCGCCGTTACGGCCAGCGCCTTTGATGATTCCAGGAAACAGGTCATGGCGGCGGGTGCGGATGCCTATCTGAGAAAACCCTTCAATATCACTGAACTATTTGAAATACTGGGGAAATTCTTAGGTCTGCGCTATGTTTTTGCCGAGGAAACGGAGAGCCTCCCGAAAGGTCCGGAAACCGCATCCCTGATATCGTCTGCGGACCCGATCGCGCTGCCGCAGGAGCTGGTTCAGGCGATGCGGCAGGCGGTAGAAGAGTGCGATATTGCGCGATTGACAGAGCAGATCGTTCAGGCAGAAAAGTTTGATAGCGATGCAACCCGGGAGCTGCAAGCGCTGGCTGATCGGTACGACTTCGCAAAGCTTGGCCAATGGCTGGAACAGAGAGGGATTGACAATGATTGAGACGATGGAAGGCAAAAACATCATGGTGGTGGACGACACCCCTGCCAATTTGAGGCTTTTGCAGGAGATGCTGCAAGTCAAAGGCTATCGCGTACTG
>CAIUXU010000157.1 GCA_903903205.1 uncultured Syntrophobacterales bacterium | reverse complement strand
TTCGAGGAGCGATCTTCGCGATCAACCTCAATCTGTCGCCCCTTCCGGTCAACCAGTTTCCGGATGAAGGCCTTTTTACGCGGCGGCGCCACCTCTCCCATCTGAACTTCAACGGGCGGCTTTCCTCCCTTCTTTCTCGGCTTCTCCGCTTCCGGCTGCCGGCCAGACTTTTCCGTGCGGGAAGGAAGAGGTGGAGGAGGAGCTGCCCCCCCGATATCCTTGATGATCTTCATATCCGGTCGATGGGAAAATTCCTTTCGTCCCCCCGACGTCGGTCTCGGCGCTTCCTGAGGCGTCTGCGTTTTTTTCTCTTGCTCCAGAGGCGGGCGCCTGATTTCGCGTGATTCCGGAGGGCGGACGGATAGTGGTTTTCTCTCCTGTTCAGGGGGGGGCTTCGGCACAGTTTCTGGATCCAGCTTCTTTTCCAGCTCCGCCTTCCGCTCGATCGCCGAGACTTCCGGATTGACAGCCGCACTCTTCGCTGTCGGCTCCATCGGCATGACCACCGGTGTCGGGGCCGCCCCTCCGGTCACAGGTTTCAATGCGGGCGCCTGTGGAGGAAGTGGCTGCGGCAAAGGTTGCAGAGGAACAACGGGCTTTCGAATGGGGACGGCAGGCGCATCCCGGTAGATGGACGTTCTCACCGGGGCTTCCTTGGGGGCAGTCTCGCTCTCGTGGACGACCTTTGTCGGAGCGGCATCCGCAGGTGGCGCCGACGTATCAGGTGGCGCTTGCGGCTCTGGCTCGGCGGCAAGTTCCTCCGGTTTGCCCTCTTCAATCGGCATGAGGACCGACCTGCGCCGGATTACCGTGGACTTGATTCTCTTTTCAACCACCTCACGTGCTTCCGGGGCAAACAGTTCCGCCTGAATCCTCTCCAGATCACCGTCTTCGAGCGTGCTCGAGTGGGATTTGACCGCAATACCGATTTTTTCCAGGCGAGAGATCAGTTCCCTGTTTTCCAGCCCCAGATCCTTTGCCAGTTCGTAAACTCTTTTTTTCGACATGCCCTACACTCTCCCCTATCCCAATTAAGCTCCGAGAACATCCGGAACAGGTAAAACCGCCGGCTCACCTGTCTCCGTCTCCGTCTCCGCCTCCTGGTCGATCATTTTTCCCGCCTCCTGGATCCAGATCGCGGCGGTTTTCTCGCCCACGCCCGGAATCGCGGCCAATTGCTCGGAATCGGCTGCTGCCAGCAGAGCCAAGCTCTTCAATCCCGCCTTGAACAAGCGATCTGCAGTGGCATCGCCGATACCCGGGATTTTCATGAGGGCCTTGTATCCATCATCCGCCTTCGCTGCGGCAGTCGATTCGCTCTTGACATCAATCTTCCAGCCGGTCAATTTCACGGCCAGCCTCACATTCTGCCCGTTTTTCCCGATGGCCAGGGAGAGTTGATCATCGGGAACGATGACCTCCATCGCCCGGTTCTCGTCATAGACAAAAACCCTGTTCACTTTTGCCGGAGAAAGGGCGCTGCAAACATACTTGGCCTGATCTTCCGAATAGGGAACGATATCGATTTTCTCGCCCCG
>CAIUXU010000156.1 GCA_903903205.1 uncultured Syntrophobacterales bacterium | reverse complement strand
CGCCGCCTTTCCAAGTCCCGTCTGGACCTCCTGACTGCATTCATCCTTGCCCAATTCCACAAAAAAGACTCTCGCCGTCCGCAAATCATCGGTGACCTTCACGCCGGTGATCGTTACATGACCGATCCGCGGATCCCTGACCTGCTTGAGGAGGAGATTGGAGATCTCGGTTTTGATGAGGTCGGCCACACGGTCCGCCCTTTTAAAACTATTCATAATCGTTTACAGTTTTCTCTCGATCTGTTCCTTCACATAGGCCTCGATCACATCCGCGACCCGGATATCGTTGAATCCTTCGATGCCGATCCCGCACTCAAACCCCGTGGCTACCTCTTTCGCATCGTCCTTGAACCGCCGCAGGGAGGCGATTCGGCCCTCATAGACAACCACGCCGTCCCTAAGCAGCCGAAGTCCGGCCGACCGGGCGATCTTGCCGTCCGTCACGTAGCTCCCGGCAATGGCGCCTATCTTGGGCACCTTGAAGACCTCCCGGACCTCGGCGCGTCCCTGAACGACCTCCTTGAAGATCGGATCGAGCAGTCCTTCCATGGCGGCCCGCACATCGGCAATCGCGTTATAAATGATATCATATAGTTTGATGTCCACCCTTTCCTGCTCGGCCACCTCCACGACACGGGCGTCGGGACGGACGTTGAAGCCGATGATCACCGCATCGGAGGCCGAAGCCAACATGACATCGGTTTCCGTAATCGTCCCCGTGGAGCTGTGGATGATCTTCAGCTTGATATCATCCGTGCTGAGCTTGTTCAGGGCATCGATCAGGGCCTCGACGGATCCCTGGACGTCGGCCTTGAGGATCACGTTGAGCTCCTTGACCCCCTCCTTCATCCGCTGATAGAGTTGCTCCAGGGTGATCTTGGAGGAGGCGGAGAGCTCCCGCTCCCGTTCCTTCCGCATCCAGTATTCTCCGATGCTGCGGGCCTTCTTCTCATCCTCGACGCAGATGAATTCCGAGCTGGCCTGGGGAACCCGGGAAAACCCGATGACCTCGACCGGCATGGCCGGACCGGCCTCGCTGATCCGTCGCCCCTGATCGTTGATCATTGCCCGGACCCGGCCAAATTCTGTCCGGGAGACAAAGGCGTCCCCTTCGCGCAGCGTACCCTCCTGAATCAGGACGGTCGCAATCGGTCCCCGGCCCCGGTCCAGCTTTGCTTCAATGATGACGCCGCGGGCGGGCCGATCCGGATCGGCCTTGAGTTCCATCATGTCGGCCTTGAGGAGGATCATCTCCAGGAGTTCTTCGAGCCCCAGCTTCTTTTTCGCCGAGACCTCGCAGAAGATCGTTTCGCCGCCCCACTCCTCCGCCAGAAGATTGTATTCGGTCAGCGCCTGGCGGATCTTGCCCGGGTCGGCGCCCGGCTTGTCTATCTTGTTGATGGCCACGATGATGGGCACCCCGGCCACCTGTGCATGGTTGATCGCCTCGACTGTCTGCCCCATCACACCATCATCGGCGGCGACAACCAGTACGACAATATCCGTAACCTTCGCCCCCCTCGCCCTCATCGCCGTAAAGGCCTCGTGGCCCGGCGTATCGAGGAAGACGATATCCCTTCCCCGGAGATGGACATGGTAGGCGCCGATGGCCTGGGTAATCCCGCCCGCCTCGCCGCCAATCACATTGGTTTCGCGAATCGCATCCAGGAGCGACGTCTTTCCATGATCCACGTGACCCATGATGGTCACCACCGGCGCACGTGGTTTCAGATTCTCCGGAGAATCCTCGGTTCTCTGCATGGTCTCGTCACGCTCAGCCTGCGCCGCGTCAACCTGGTAACCAAAATCGGCGGCAATCAGCGTGGCGGTATCGCAATCGATCGCCTGGTTGATGGTCACCATCAGCCCCATCGCCATCAGCTTGTTGATTACCTCGGATGCCTTGGTCCCCATCTTTTTGGCCAGATCCCCGACGCTGATCGCCTCGTCCACCCTAATCCTTCTCTTGATCGCCTTCGGTGTGGTGATCAGGGTTTTTTTCATCTTGACCGGCGCGGACTTTTTCTCTTCACGCCACTTCGAGGAGCGATCTTCGCGATCAACCTCAATCTGCCGCCCCTTTCGGTCAACCAGTTTCCGGATGAAGGCTTTTTTACGCGGCGGCGCCGCCTCCCCTATCTGAACTTCAACGGGTGGTTTTCCCCCCTTCTTTCGCGGCTTCTCTGCTGCTTCAGGCTGCCGACCGGACTTTTCCGCGCGGGAAGGAAGAGGTTGTGGTGCAGGAGGCAAAACGGCGCCCCCAGTATCCTTGGTAATCTTCAGCTCCGCTCGACGGGGCATTTCCTTCCGCCCCCCCGGCATCGGCCCCGGCACTTCCGAAGGCATCTGCGGCTTTTTCTCTTGCTCCTGAGGTGGGCGCTTAATTTCGCGTGATTCCGGAGGTCGGACGGAGAGAGGTTTTCTCCCCTGCTCAGGGATCTTCAAGACAATTTCGATATCCGGCT
>CAIUXU010000155.1 GCA_903903205.1 uncultured Syntrophobacterales bacterium | reverse complement strand
CGTACAAGAACATCCTCCCGGACATAGTCGCCCCGCAGAAATTTCAGGTTGAATTTTTTATACTTCAGGCGGAGGGCTTCGATTTCATCCAGGGAGAGCTCGTTGATCAGAATGATCGGCGCATCCCCGGTCAATCCGTAGGTGGTCAGTCCGGCCAGCATCTCTTCCGTATGCTGGTTCCAGCCACAGATGATCAGATGATCCTTGACCTTCACTGTTTCCAACCCTTTGTCCTCCATGATCTTCTTCTCCACGAAAATGGAAGCGATGGTGGCGGTCAGAAGGGACATCATGCCGACGCCAAAAAACATCAGCACAAATCCGACAATCCTTCCGCCGACGGAAACGGGGAACCGATCCCCATAGCCTACCGTAGCGACGGTCACCACAGCCCACCAGATGCCGTCCCAGACGGAGCGAATGTTGGAGCCGGAGGTCGACTGCTCAAAATGACGGACACCGATGGAGCTGAGGAGAATGACGCTGAGTGTCATGATCGCAATCAGAACGGAGCGTTGCCTGACGAGCCCCGTTAAGAATTTGAGACGCTTCAAAACCATATCCGTCCTCGAAGCCGTTATCGGGGAAGACATTCTTTTGTCATCACAGACTCTCGTAGGCAAAGAACTGCATCGTAAAAACCGCCCTGCCCTGTGTGGCAGAACGGAGATCCGTCGAATAGCCGAACATCGCCTTCAGGGGAACCTTGGCCCGAATGTCACTGACCGCACCCTTGGGCGCAATGCCCTGGATCTCTCCACGCCGGGCGTGAATGTCGCCGATTACCTCTCCCATAAATTCGCTCGGGGTGATGATATCCACCAGCATTACGGGTCCCAGGAGGACGGGATCGGCCTTCAGGCAACCTTCCCGAAAGGCAGAGGAGGCAGCGATCTTACAGCCGAGCGGCGTCGTTTCTCCCTCTTTCTGATTCCCTCCAAGGAGAATGATCCGGATGTCGATGACCGGATATCCCGCGAGAACGCCGCTCAGCGCCCCCTCGCGGACGCCCTCTTCCATCACGACCAGCAGTTCTTCCGGAATGACGGCGCCTGCTTCGAGCCGGCGGACGATATCGACCCCACTGCCACGGCCGGTCGGCTCCAGAATGAGCTTCACATGACCGAAATGTTTTTTCTCTCCCAGCTCTCTTTCAAAGAGCCCCTCGCATTCGACACGCTTCTGGATCGTCTCCCGATGAACGACACGCGGCTTGCCCACGTTGACCCGGGCATTGAATTCACGCTGCAGGCGGTCGGTGATGATTTCGAGGTGAAGCTCCCCCATGCCGGAGAGGACCGTCTGGGCCGTCTCGTCGTCGTACTTGACCCGGAGGGTCGGATCCTCCTCCATGAGCTTGCTCAGCGCGACGGTCAGTTTCTCCTGATCGGCAGGCGTCTTGGCTTCAATCGCCTGACTGATGACCGGTTCATAAAAATCGATCGGTTCAAGCAGGATAGGGTGTGCCTCATCACAGATGGTATCACCGGTCGTGATCTCTTTCAGTCCCATAACCGCAATGATATCACCCGCGCCGGCTTGCTCCACCCGTTCCCGTTTGTTTGCATGCATCTTCAAGAGGCGGGCAATCTTCTCGCGCTTGCCACGGCTCGCATTGTAGAGATCATCCCCCGCATGGAGGCGTCCCGAATAGATCCGGAGGTAAGTCAGTTTTCTCCCTTCGTCCTGCATGATCTTGAAGGCCAGGGCCGCCAGGGGCTCCTTGTCGCTGCTCACCCGAACCTCCTGCAGTTTCGTTAGCGGATTCAGGCCCGTAATGGGGGGAATCTCTTCCGGCGAGGGTAGAAAGTTAACCACCGCATCCAGGAGCGGTTGCACCCCTTTGTTCCGCAGCGCCGAACCGCACAGGACGGGCACGATCTGAAGCGAGATTGTCACTTTGCGGATCGCCTCGATAATCTCCTGCTCGGGAATCTCTGTCCCATCGAGATATTTCTCCGCGATCCCATCGTCCAGATCGGCGAGCATCGCGATCATCCGGTCGCGATGTTCCAAGACTTGCGGGCGGATCTCATCCGGAATATCGGCATACCCGTAGGAAACTCCCTTGGTCTCGTCATCCCAGGTGATCACCTGCTGCCGGATGAGGTCAACAACCCCCCGGAACGTATCCTCCTCGCCAAACGGAATCTGGATCGGCAAGGGCACGGAGTTGAAGCGCTCTTTCATCTGCTGGATCGTCCCGGCATAGTCCGCTCCGACCCGGTCCATTTTGTTGATAAACGCCACCTTGGGGACGGCGTACTTGTCGGCCTGGCGCCAGACGGTTTCCGATTGAGGCTCGACTCCACCGACGGCGCAGAAAACAACGACGGCCCCGTCAAGAACCCGGAGACTCCGCTCAACTTCAATGGTAAAATCGACATGACCGGGCGTATCGATGATGTGAATCTCGTGGTTTTCCCAGGCGCACGTGGTCACTGCGGAGGTGATGGTGATCCCCCGCTCCTGCTCCTGCGGCATCCAGTCCATCACGGCCTCACCGTCATGAACCTCGCCCATCTTGTAGGATTTGCCCGTGTAGAAGAGAATTCGCTCCGTCACCGTCGTCTTGCCGGCGTCGATGTGAGCGGTGATTCCGATATTCCTCATGCGGGAGAGTCTTGATTTGGATGCCATAGAGATTCACCACGGGACGAAATACCCGCTATCCCTCTTTCGGCGGCGCCGCCGGAGCGATCAGCTCCCGATTCATCATGAACGGGTT
>CAIUXU010000154.1 GCA_903903205.1 uncultured Syntrophobacterales bacterium | reverse complement strand
CGGCGCAGTTTTTCTGCCTTTCGTTGAAGTCGGCAAACTTGGGATCTTTCTCCAGATCCGGCCGATCGATGGCCCTGCAGAATTCCGGCCAGTAGGTCTGGGCATTGGTCATGCCCAGCATGATCCAGCGGTTATCCTTGGTGGGATAGTGGTTGCGGATGGGATTGGCCATCGTTTTTCGCGAGGGCCGCGGGGCGTCCTTTCCGGTCACCAGGCATCCCGTGATATCGAACCCCAGGACCCAGGTGGCGGTGTTGTAGAGGGATACCTCCACCTGCTGGCCGATCCCGGTGCGCTCCCGTGTGAAGAGCGCCGTCATGACCCCTGCCAGGAGGCTCAGCGAGGTAATGCTGTCGCCGTAAGCGCCGCGGGAGATGTTCGGCGCCGTTTCCGGATCATGCATCATCTCCATGACGCCGCTCCTGGCCCAGAAGGCCACCGAGTCGTAGCCGCCCGAGTTCTTCTCCGGCCCCTTCAGGCCGTAGCCCGTGAGATTCGCGTAGATGATCTTGGGATTGCGGGCCGAGATGGCTTCATAGGACAAATGAAAATTGCCCATTTCATAAGGTCGCAGGTTGTTGAGAAACACGTCGGCCTCTGCGCAGAGTTTGTGAATGATCTCCTGACCTTCGGGGCTTGCCAGGTTGATACAGATGCTTTTCTTGTTCCGGTCCACATGCTCCCAGAGGTAATTGATCTCGCTGTACTGGGTCCACGCCCCGAGGCGATGGCTCGAGTACCGTTGCATATCGCCTTCACCCGGAGCTTCCACATGGACGACGTCGGCCCCCCAGCTTCCCATGAGCATCCCGACGATCGGCATGGCAACCGCCGCCCCGATCTCCACCACTTTTATTCCTTCCAGCGCCTTGGTCATGGTTCCCTCTCCTCGGTGAAAAATGTTATCTCCCGTTTCGCACAGTGATCTCCGCTATGCAGTTCCGCCGGCCGCGACCAGGGCCGCCGCCTTTTCCGCGTTTCTCTTTTCAACGGCTTCCGCACGGACCAGCAGATAGTTAACGTATTTCATGTTGGCGACGTCATACATCCGGCCGTCCACCGCAACGGAACCTTCCCCCTGGGCGTATGCCTCATCCAGAGCCTTTTTCACCCTGCGGGCCAGGATCACCTCTTCCGCGGGAGGGGAGAATCCCTCGTTTGCCGCTTCGACCCAGGCGGGATGAATGGCGCTCGTACCCATGAAACCCATCCTGTATGCGTACCGGCAGGCCTTGAGCATCGCCTCTTTTCCCGCGGAAACGTCCACGTAATCCGCATTGTTCTGTGCGCCCATGCCATGCGCCTGCACCCCGGCGGCGCGGGCCGCGTAGATGAGCTTGGTTTCGGGGTAAAAATACTGATCGAAATTCAGCTCCGGATACCGGGTAAACCCAAGATCGACAGAGAGGTCCGCCTGCCCGGTGGTGATGGAGACGATTCGGGAGCTCGCCTCGGCGATATCCTCCATGCGAAGGATCCCCCTGGCCGTCTCGAAAATCAGGTCAAACTGGATTCTCCCAACCGGAAGTCCCCGTTCTTGTTCCAGCCGGGTAACCATGCCATCGACCCGCCGGACGTCCTCGACCGATTCGCATTTCGGGACCATAATGGATGTCAATCCGTCAATCACGATCGCATCCAGATCTTCTTCCTCGAAATCCCGGTTGATGCGCACCTGAATCTCCGCCCCGCCCTTCCGGACGATCGGGATGTCATCTTTGACCATCTTGCGCGCTGTTGCCTTGTCCTGCGGTGCGACAGCATCTTCAAGGTCCAGGATGATGCAGTCCGCACCACGTCTCCACGCCTTTGCCATAAATTTTTCCCGGTTTGCAGGAACGTAGAGCTTGGACCTGCGGACAAACGTGTTTCGATCGAACTTTTCCGACTCCATCTTCTCAATCTCCATTGGTAAAGGTTTGTAGATCAAGCACCGCGTTGCGCAATGCCCTGACAGTTCTCGTCCTCCACGGAAAAAAGGTTATGCCTTGCCCGTTCGCGCCCGGTATCGCTGCCGGGCCATGTCGATGACGGGCCAAACCACAGCCGCCAGCCCCACAAGCAGCAGGACGGCACTGATCGGCCGGGTGAAGAAAATATCGTAGCTCCCCAGCGACATGGCAAGCGACTGGCGAAGGGCACGTTCGATCATGGGTCCCAGGACCACAGAAAGAACCACCGGGGCGGGGGGCATGTCGAATTTCTTCATGAAGTACCCCATGACGCCGAAGACATACAACATCCAGACGTCGAAGATGTTGCCGTCAACCGAGTAGACGCCAACCGTGGCAAAGACGATGATCAGCGGAAACAGCAGGGCATTGGGGATCTTGAGTATCTTGACGAAGAGCGGAATGCAGGCAATGTTCATGATGAGCAGCATGATGTTGCCGATATACATGCTGGCGATGACCCCCCAGACGAAATCCGGGTTCTTCTGGAAAAGGAGTGGTCCCGGCTGCAGGCCGAACATCATGAGGGCGCCCAGCATGATCGCCGTGGTTCCGGAACCGGGGATGCCCAGTGTGAGAAGCGGGACCATGGCGCCACCGGTGGCGGAGTTGTTGGCCGCCTCGGGTCCGGCCACCCCTTCGATCGCCCCCTTGCCGAACAGTTCCGGGTGTTTGGAGAAGCGCTTCTCGGTGGCGTAGCTCATGAAGGAGGCGATGGTCGATCCGGCGCCCGGGAGCACCCCGACGATAAACCCGATGAAAGTGCCGCGGATGATCGGCATCGCGCTTACCCGCCATTCCGCGCGGTTCGGCCAGACCTCCTTGATCTTGATCTTTTCGGTGACGAATTCCAGTTTCATGATCTGCTCGGCGTTGTAGAGCACCTCACCGATCCCGAAGAGCCCCACGGCGACCACAAGGAAATTGACGCCACCCAAAAGCCCGGTGAGGCCGAAGGTCAGGCGCGGAAGGCCTGAGAAAGCATCCATCCCGGGGGTGGAGATCAGAAGACCCAGAAAGGTCCCCACCAGAGCCTTCAGAACCGATCCCCCCGTGAGACCCGCAATGGTGCAGAGGCCCATGAGCATGAGGGCAAAATACTCCGGCGGCCCGAAAGAGAGGGCGAACTTCACCAACGGGATCGAAAGCAGCATCAAAAACACGACGCTGGCGGTTCCGGCGATGAAGGAGCCGATGGCTGCAATACCGAGGGCCTTCCCGGCACGCCCCTGCAGGGCCATCTGGTAGCCATCGAGGCAGGTCATGACAGACGAGGATTCACCCGGTACGTTGATCAAAACGGAGGTGATGGTGCCTCCGTACATGGCGCCGCAGTAAAGGCCGGCCATCATGATCATGGCGGAGGTGGGGTTCATACCGAAGGTGAGTGGCAGTAGGATCGCAAGGCCCGCTGAAGGCCCAATCCCCGGAAGGGCCCCGATGATCGTCCCGGCGAGTGCGCCCAGAAAACACAGGAGCAGGTTGAGCGGTGTGACGGCGACGTGAAAGCCCATGATAAGCTGTTGCAGCGTTTCCATTTTTCGGATCCTCAATAAATGGACAGGATGTTTTCAAGAATGCCCATGGGCAGATCGACTTTGAGCCAGTACCCAAATACCAAATATACGCAAAGCGGGGTGAGGATCGTGGTCAGGAGGATGCTCTTCCAGTTCCGCGAACCGAACGCCGGCATGGTGGTGGCCATGAGGATAGCCAGGGAAATCATCATTCCCAGCGGCTTCATGACTACGACGGCGAGGAGATAACCGGCGAACACCCAGAGCACGCGCATCCGACCGGTTCTGTCGATGAAAAATCCCGGCGAGAAACGATCCGTGGGCAGAACGAAAGCCCGGCCCAGCAGGACCATGGACGAAATCCCCAGCCCAACCGACAGCCAGAAGGGCATGAACCCCGCGCCGATGCCGGAGTTGCTAGAACTGGCGCCGGTTTCGATCATGGTGGATTCATACCCGATGTAGATCGCAAAGAGCAGCAGCACTGCCCCCAGAATTTGTTCGCCCCTTTTCATATCGGATCTCCCCAGTCATTTAAGCGTTGCGAGTGCACACACCGCGATCCTGTAACGAAGATCGGCGCGGGGCCGGCGCTTGTTGATTGCGTAACGCCGGCCTCGCGTCTGTCGTCTCTCTACTTTTTGGCAATGCCAAGATCTTTCAGGAGACCATTGGCATAATCCGCAAAGTCGTTCATGTATTTGGTAGCCTGGACACTGTTCATGTATGTCGGGGTCATGTTGTTGTCGGCAATGTACTTCTTGAAGGTGTCGTTTTCGGAAAGCTTCTTGAAGGCATTCTCGTAATAGGCCACGGCCTCTGCCGATATGCCGGCCGGGGCGGTGATCCCGCGGTGGGTGTTAAAGATCACGTTGAAACCCAGTTCCTTCATGGTGGGCAGATCCTTGAAATCGGAACCGGAAAGCCGCTTCTCGGAGGCGACTGCCAGCATTCGCATGGTCTTTCCTTCGATCTGGGGAAGCATCTCGGTGGGGTTCGCGCTCATCGCATCGATATGACCGCCCAGGAGGGCTGCATTCACTTCGCCGCCTCCCTGGAAAGCGATATAATTAAACTCCACGCCGGCTGCTTTTGCAAGGCTCGCGACCAGCAGGGAGTCGGTACCGCCCACGTTGGTCCCGCCAAACTTGATGCTCTTGGCTTTGGTCTTGGCCGCCGCAATCAGATCTTTCAGGTTCTTGTAAGGAGCATCGTACTTGACGACCACTGCCATCTCGTCAAAGGCCAGGATGGCGATCTGGGTAAAGTCCTTGTGGAGAATGGTCTTTTTCCCTGATGCCGTGACCACCAGCGGGGTCAAAATGAATGGATTGGCGGTGCTTCCCAGAAAGTGGGGGTTCCCTTTCTTCTCGGCCAGGTAAGCCATGCCAACGGCAAATCCGCCGCCGGACTTGTAGATACGGGGCATCGGCACTGGAACGATCTTCTCTTTCTCCATGATGCCCCCAACCGTCTCCGCAAAGATCCCGCTACCGCCTCCCGGCGAGGCGAAGCAGACAAATTCGATCGGCCTCGTGGGGACGAAAGATGCGGCCTCAGAGATGGCCGGGGCCATTGCCAAAACCGACACTGCAAGAATAGACAGAATGATGATCCGAATGTTGTGTACGCTGACTTTCATGATAACCTCCTTTAAGGTGATTGACGCTGGTTCCCTAGTTTCACGCCTGAAGGCACTCGCTCATTGAGACCGTGATTCGAGTGTCACATTCCGCATTGCCCTGACGCGTCATTGCATACAATCATACAAACCCAATGTCAAACAAAAATGCCACAACATGATAATGTTAAATGAAACGGCCTGTTATAAATATTACTCCCTGCAATAATAATTTTTCTTGTCTTCTTGACTGTTTTTATGTAGGGGAATTCTCGGCAGGATATGGCCAAAACCAACAGGAGGAATAATCCATGGAGTTCGATTATGCAGACCATCTCATCCGGCGATCGAGATTGATCATGCCGGCCAATGAGCCAAAGTATGTTGAAAAAGCGCATCTGCGCAATGCGGACGCCGTTGTCCTGGATCTGGAAGACAGCGTTCCCGTGTCCGAAAAGGTGGCTACTCGGACCGTTCTGAAGAATTCCATCTCCCTTGCGGGGAAGAGCGGAAGTGACGTTCTGGTGAGGGTCAACCATACGAGTGAGCTGCTCAAGGGTGATGTCGAAGCATCCGTCTGGCCGGGACTCGATGGTATTTTTTTCCCGAAGGTAGAGACGGGGGAGCAGGTGAGGGCCCTCGACCAGCTCCTTGACAAGCTGGAAAAGGAACGGGGTATCCCTCCGGGGCATGTGAAAATCTCCGTCATCGCGGAAACGCTCAAAGGGTATCTGAACGTGGAGGAGGTTGTCCGGTCAAGCGATCGCATTGACTGTCTCTCGCTTGGCACGGAGGATTTTGCCACCAATACTGGGATGGAACTGTCGGATGCTACCTATCACGGATGGTTGGTTCCGAGAATGCAGATCGTATTTGTCGCCCGCGCATACGGGAAATTGCCGTTGAATCTGGTAGGCAGCATGGCCGCTTTTGGCGATACGGACGGCTTTGAAAAGCTGGCCGTACTCTCCTATAAACATGGCTTCCTCGGTTCGAGCTGCATCCATCCCGGGAATGTGGAAATCTTGAATCGATGTTTTTCTCCCACTCAAGAGGCGATCGAACATTCACAAAGGCTTATCGACATCTTCGAACGAAGCCTCGCGGCCGGCAGGGCATCGACGACGCTGGACGGGCGGATGATCGATTATCCCCATTATGAAAGGGCGAAACAGATCCTGGCGAGAGGCGCCAAGATCGAAGCGCTGGAACAAAGAAAGAACATGGCTCGAAAGGCAGCAGCCGGCGCTTGAGCCCGTCCCATTCTTGAGATCGTAAAATCTTTTCACCGCGTCGCGCGATCCCATGAGGGGTCTCGCTCCTGCCGGGAAAGAGGGGTTATGCCCCGGCCATTCGCCGCGCCCGGCGTCGCTGCCAAATCATGTCAAACACGGGCCAAAGCACGGCGGCCAACCCCATCATCAGCAGGACGGCGCTGATCGGCCGGGTGAAAAAAATATCGTAACTTCCCTGAGACAAGATCAGCGACTGACGAAGCGCCCGCTCCACCATGGGGCCTAGCACCACGGCCAATAACACGGGGGCCCGGGGCATCCCGAATTTATTCATGAAGTATCCCATGACGCCGAAGACATAGAGCATCCAGACGTCGAAGATGTTGCCATCCACCGAATAGACGCCGACTGTGGCAAAGACGATGACGAACGGCATTAGAAAATAATTTGGAATCTTGCAAATCTTGACGAAAAGCGGAATGCACGCCATGTTCATGATGACGAGCATGACGTTGCCGATGTACATGCTGGCGATCACCCCCCAGACGAAATCCGGGTTCTTCAGGAAGAGGAGGGGGCCCGGCTGAAGCCCATACATCATAAGCGCCCCCAGCATGATCGCCGTGGTTCCGGAACCTGGAATGCCCAACGTGAGTAGCGGGACCATCGCGCCGCCGGTGGAGGCGTTGTTTGCAGCCTCTGGCGCGGCAACCCCCTCGATCGCCCCCTTTCCGAACTGTTCCGGATGCTTGGAGACGCGCTTCTCGACAGCGTAACTCAGGAAGGTGGCGATCGTCCCTCCGGCCCCGGGGAGCACCCCGACCAGGAAACCGATGAGGGTGCCACGGGTGATCGGCCCGACGCTCGCCCTCCATTCCGCCCGGTTTGGCCATACTTCCTTGATCGAGATCTTTTCGATGAGGAATTTCATCTCCATGCTCTGCTCGACATTGTAGAGCACCTCGCCGATTCCGAAGAGCCCCACGGCGACCACGACAAAATCAATGCCGCCCAAAAGTCCGGTGAGACCGAACGTCAGACGAGGAAGGCCGGAGAAGGCATCCATCCCGGGGGTGGCAACCAGAATGCCCAGGCAGGTTCCCGCCAGGGCCTTCAGCACCGATCCGCTGGTGAGGCCCGCAACCGTGCAGAGCCCCATGAGCATGAGGGCAAAATATTCCGGCGGACCGAAGGAGAGGGCGAACTTCACCATCGGGAGCGCAAGCAGCATCAGGAACACGACGCTGGCGGTTCCCGCGATGAAGGAGCCGATGGCCGCAATACCGAGGGCCTTGCCGGCGCGGCCCTGCATGGCCATCTGGTAGCCGTCGAGGCAGGTCATGACGGAGGCGGCTTCACCCGGGACATTGATGAGCACCGAGGTAATGGTGCCTCCGTACATGGTTCCGCAGTAGAGTCCGGCCATCATGATCATCCCGGAGGTAGGGTTCATGCCGAAGGTGAGCGGCAGTAAAATGGAGAGGCCCGCCGCGGGCCCGATCCCCGGGAGGGCCCCGATGATCGTCCCGATGACGCAACCCAGAAAGCAGAGGAGCAGGTTAAAGGGGGTGGCGGCGACGTGAAAGCCCATCAGAAGTTGTTGGAAAGTTTCCATTTCTCTACTCCTCAGTAAATGGACAGGACGTTTTCAAGGATGCCCATGGGCAGATCGACTTTGAGCCAGTGTCCGAAGACGATATAGACGATTACCGGGGTGGCAATTGCGGTAAAGGCGATCACCTTCCAGCTTCGGGCGCCGAAAGCAGGCATGGTGGTGGCCATGACGATCGCCAGGGAAATCAGCATCCCCAGCGGCTTCATGACCGCGACGGCGACGAGATACCCGGCAAGCACCCAGAGCACCTGCATCCTAGCGGTTTTCTCGGAGAAAAATGTCGGGGCGAATCGGTCCGAAGGCAGGGTAATAGACTGGACCAGCATAGCCACGGAGATAATCCCCAGGCTGACCGACATCCAGAAAGGAATGAATCCGGCCCCAACGCTGCCGATGGTGCCGCCGGTATCGATCTGGGTGGATTCGTACCCGATGTAGATCGCAAACAGCAACAACACGATTCCCAGGATTTGTTCAGCTCTTTTCACGATTTACCTCCTTCCCCTTTGCCGCTGCCTATTTCTTCCCCATGCCGAGATCTCGCATGGTGTTGAGGGCCACGTCCGCGTATTCGTCCAGGAATTTGCTCGCCTGGGTGCTGCCCATGAATACCGGGGTCATGATGCCGTCGTCGAGGTATTTCTTGAAGGCGCCGGTCTCGGTGACCTTCCTTGCGGCATTCTCGTAATAGGCCACCGCCTCGGCCGAAATGCCGGGAGGGGCGGCAATCCCACGGTGGGTGCGCCTGACCAGGTCGCAGCCAATCTCCTTCAGGGTCGGCATATCCTTGAAACGGGGAATCCGCTTATCGGCGGCGACCGCCAGCATCCGCATCGTCTTGGCCTCGACATGGGGCATCATGTCGGAGGGGGAGGAGCTCATGATGTCGATGTGACCGCCCAGGAGGGCTGCATTCATCTCGCCGCCTCCCTGGAAGGGGACGTAAAGGAATTCGACACCTGCGGCCTTGGCGATACTGGCAACCACCAGAGAGTCGGGGCTTCCCACATAGGAGCCGCCAAATCGGAGGCTCTTCGGCTTGGCCTTGGCCGCCGCCAGCAGCTCCTTCATGTCCTTCCAGGGGGCATCGTTCTTGACGACCATCACCACCTCGTCAAAACCCATGATGCCGATCATGGTCAAATCCTTGTGGGTGATGGTCTTTTTCCCGGACAACGTGACTGTGAGTGGGGTCAGGACGAACGGGCCGGAGGTGCTCATCAGGAAGTGAGGATTCCCTTTCTTCTCGGAGATGTAGGCCATCGCGACGGCAAATCCGCCACCGGGCTTGTAGATCCGGGGCATCGCCACTGGAACGAACTTCTCACTTTCCATGATGCTCCCGACCGTCTCCGAGAAGCGCGCGAGCCCGCCCCCCGCGGCGGAGGGGCAGACAAATTCGATCGGCCGGGTGGGGACAAAGGACGCGGCCCCGAAGGCGGGTGGGGCCAGAGCCAAAACTGACAGAACTAGAACGGATAAGGTGATGACTCGAATGCTGCGGACGTTGAATTGCATGATCTCCTCCTTTTTAGGCAATTGAAACTGGTTTTTTATTTTCACACTTCAAAAACACGCTTAAATCACTTATAGAAACAGCATCTTACCGCCTCATCAGGTGCACAGCGTGGCCTAGCTTTGCTTGGCGGTGTACTTCCCCGTCAGTTGAGGTGTGCGCCCTTCCAGATTAGTCTGCTGGCGTTGAAGTCGGGTCTCTCTGGTCCAGGTGCGCTTCAGATCGTCCCGCACCCCGAAGTGCAGCCGACCCAATCCCTCTACTTCCATCTCAATCCGGTCTCCGTCCATGAATGGATTCAGGCCGCGGTGATCGGTCCCTGTGGCGACGATATCGCCGGGCTCCAGGGTGTGGATCGAGCTGATCCATTCAAT
>CAIUXU010000153.1 GCA_903903205.1 uncultured Syntrophobacterales bacterium | reverse complement strand
TTTCACTGCGCCTACAAGATCTTCAACGAAGAGAGAACCCGGGAGGCTATCCGGGAACAGATCCTCCAGGCAACGCAGTTCGACCGCCGTACGAAGGAGTACATCGGCCCGGTATCGAGGCTGCTCTATCGACTTTTCCCCAACCTCTGGTACCGGCGTCACCGCGGAATCCTTGCGAATCCATAAAAATTCCTTGACATTCTTTTGATCGTGTTAGCAAGCCATGGGAACTTCCTGTGACTTTTTGTTTTGAGGGGGCTTGACAGATAAAACTGGATTTTCAACATATTTTCAGATGAAAAGGAGACGAATTATGGAACAGCAGAAGGTTGTTTTGGCGGATGATGAGATCCCGAGGCAGTGGTACAACATCCAGGCGGATTTGCCCAAACCGATGAGTCCCCCCCTCCACCCGGGGACGGGGAAGCCGGTCGGGCCGGATGATCTGGCGCCGATCTTCCCGATGAACCTCATCGAGCAAGAGGTGAGCCAGCAACGGTGGATCGACATTCCCGGCGAGGTTCTCGATAAATACCTGATCTGGAGGCCGTCTCCGCTCTGCCGGGCTTTGAATTTCGAAAAAGCCCTCGATGCCCCGGTGAAGATCTACTACAAGTACGAAGGCGCCAGCCCGGCTGGTTCCCACAAGCCGAACACCGCCATCCCGCAGGCCTACTACAACAAGATTTTCGGCGTGAAACGGATCTCCACCGAGACCGGCGCCGGCCAGTGGGGAAGCGCGCTTGCGATGGCCTGCCAGATGTTCGGCCTGGAGTGTCGTGTCTTCATGGTCAAAGTGAGTTACGAGCAGAAGCCCTACCGGCGGATGATGATGAACACCTGGGGCGCCGAGTGCATTCCGAGCCCCAGCAACCGGACCGAGGCGGGGCGTCAGGTTCTGGCCGCCCACCCCGATTCTCCGGGGAGCCTTGGAATCGCGATCAGCGAGGCCGTCGAGGATGCGGTATCGCGCGAGAATTCCCGTTATTCGCTGGGAAGTGTCCTGAACCACGTTCTGATGCACCAGACGATCATTGGCCTTGAGGCGGAGAAACAGTTTGGAAAGATCGGGGTATATCCCGATATTGTCATCGGTTGCGCCGGCGGCGGGAGCAACTTTGCCGGTATTTCGCTTCCTTTCGTCCGGGACAAGATTCACGGAAAGCAGGTGCGGATCATCGGCGCCGAACCGGCCTCCTGCCCGACCATGACACGCGGGCCATTCGCTTACGATTTCGGTGATCTTGCGAAGAAAACGCCGCTCCTGCCAATGTACACCCTCGGCCACGACTATGTACCGGCGGCGATTCACGCGGGAGGGCTCCGCTACCACGGAATGGCGCCCATTGTCAGCCATCTCCTCCGGGAGGGGCTGATCGAGGCGCAGTCCTACAACCAGCTCGAAACCTTCGAGGCCGGTGTGCAGTGGGCGCGGACAGAGGGGACCATCCCCGCTCCGGAGACGAACCACGCCATTGCGGCGGTCGTCGCGGAGGCCAGGCGAGCGAAGGCGGAGGGGAAAGAGCGGACGATCCTCTTCAATTTCAGCGGTCACGGGATGGTCGATATGGCTGCCTACGACGCCTATCTTAACGGCAAACTGACGCCCTATGAGCTGCCCGATGAAGAGATCCAGCGGGCGCTGAAGGCGATCGAGGGGTTTCCGAAACCGTAATAAAACCGATTCTCCGGGGATTGAATCATGGATCTTTTTGATCAACAGGATCGGAAGGATGACAACAGGCCGCTTGCGGACCGGATGCGGCCCCGGAGTCTCGATGAATATATCGGCCAGGGCCACCTGCTGGGCGCGGACAGCCTCCTGCGCAGGGCCGTTGCAGAAGACCATCTTTTTTCGGTGATCTTCTGGGGGCCTCCAGGATCCGGGAAGACGACGCTGGCCAGAATTCTGGCCGGCGAGACCAAATCCCACTTCCTGAGCTTCTCTGCGGTGCTCTCCGGTGTGAAAGAGATCCGCTCCGTTGTCGATGAGGCCGCTGAACTGTGGCGGCTTCACCGACGACGGACGATCCTCTTCGTGGATGAAATTCACCGCTTTAACAAGTCGCAACAGGACGCCTTCCTCCCGCACGTGGAGAGTGGCCTGATCACGCTGATCGGGGCCACGACGGAAAATCCCTCTTTCGAGGTTATTGCGCCGCTTCTCTCCCGGATGCGTGTCCTCACCCTCAAGCCTTTCACTGAAGAGGATCTTGCCCGGATTGTCCGGAACGCCCTTTTGGATGGTGAACGAGGGGTCGGCGCCCTCGGACTCGATATCGAGCCGGAGGCGCTGACCCACATTGTCTGGTCGGCGGATGGCGACGCCCGCTCTGCCCTGAACAGCCTCGAAGCGGCGGTCTCGCTTGCGGGAAAGGCAGGGGAGAGCGGCCATCTTGTCACACGCGCCTTTGTCGAGGAGGCGATCCAGAAAAAGGCCCTGCAATATGACAAGAGTGGGGAGGAGCATTACAACATCATCTCCGCCCTTCACAAAAGCCTTCGGGGGAGCGATCCCGATGCGGCTCTTTACTGGCTTGGCAGGATGCTGATGGCAGGCGAGGATCCCCTCTATATCGCCCGGCGGTTAATCCGCTTTGCTTCCGAAGATGTTGGGAACGCCGACCCGCGCGCCCTGACCGTGGCTATCGACGCGATGCAGGCTTATCACTTTCTCGGCTCCCCCGAGGGGGAGCTGGCCCTCGCGCAGGCGACGGTCTATCTTGCAACCGCCTCGAAAAGCAACGCGCTCTACGCCGGTTACGGCCAGGTCCGGGCGACGATTGAGAAGACAGGGACCCTCCCCGTTCCGCTTCACATTCGGAATGCCCCGACAAAATTGATGAAGGAAATGGATTACGGCAAGGGGTACCTTTACGCCCACGATTTTACCGACGCCTATATCCCGCAGGAATACCTGCCGGATGAACTTCGGGGGAAGAGCGGCCGCTTCTATCGGCCAACCGATCGGGGGTATGAGAAGATCATCGGGGAGCGGATCGAGCAGTGGCGGCAGATCCGGGAGGCCAATGCCTCCAAGCAACGGAAATCATGAAGTGAAGATGTTGCGATGTCCTGCCGGATGGATGCAAAAAAACGGGGAGGTTCCGAGAACCTCCCCGCATTCAGGAGTTGGAAAACCCGTCGGTTTTCCTTTGGTCATTTTACTGTCGGCTGATCGTGCCCGCGCTCAGTCAACAGGTGCTTTCGGACCTAAGACAATGCATCTCCTGTGCCAGGAGTGCCAGACATCTGCAATAGACAGAAATGATACAATATTATTGTGACTTCTGTTTTTCATCCATCATCGGCGACATGGTACTTTGCGGCAAGAAACGTCACTGCCTTTTGGCGATAGACCATAAAAATCGATTGAAAATGAATATTTGCATGCAGAAGCCGGTTGTGACTGGAAATCGACAAAAATGTCGAAAACAGCCCATCACCTTT
>CAIUXU010000152.1 GCA_903903205.1 uncultured Syntrophobacterales bacterium | reverse complement strand
TTCTCCGTATTCGGTCTAAGTTGTCATTCCCGCGAAAGCGGGAATCCAGTCTTTTCATCGACTTCATGGATTCCCGCTTTCGCGGGAATGACAAAAAGGTTAGATTTTCAAAGGTCTCCCTTTGGTAACGGAGATACAGCTCCGCCCTCTCGATTACATCACCGACAGGGATTTCAAGGGCGCAAATTACCCCGATTGACGGCAAATGACAACATTTTTTTAGGGTAATGTGCAACCTGAGTGGCATTTTGAGGATCTTTTTCCGCCCGATTTTCCCCTCCTCCATCCTCGATTTTGACCCCCATTTATACCTCCGTTAATTTTAACTCCTTGACAGATCGATTTTCACCCCTCTATAATGCCGCACTTTTCCCCAAGGGGATAAACGGAGAGATGTCCGAGCGGCTGAAGGAGCACGACTGGAAATCGTGTGTACGCCCTCAAAGGTGTACCGCGGGTTCAAATCCCGCTCTCTCCGCCATAAAAACAGATGAAAAGATAGCCGGGCCCCGCGCGACGGCGGCCTGTGAACCCCGTCAGATCCGGAAGGAAGCAGCGGCAGCAGTCACCGGCGTGTGCTGCGGGTCAACCTGGCTATCCCTTTTTTTCCCCATGCCTCGCAGGAGCATCCGTGGAATACCGCGTTTTGGCCCGAAAGTGGCGACCCCAGGTCTTCGAAGACGTGCTGGGGCAGGAGCATGTGGTCCGGACGCTGAAAAACGCGATCGGGCAGCAGCGGATCGCCCACGCCTACCTCTTCAGCGGGCCGCGCGGGGTCGGGAAGACCTCGATCGCCAGAATTCTTGCGAAGGCGCTGAACTGCGAAACGGGGCCGACGCCCACCCCCTGCAATCAATGCAGCCATTGCCTTGAAATCACGAATGGAAACGCGATTGACGTCCGCGAGATCGACGGCGCCTCGAACCGGGGGATCGACGAGATCCGGGAACTTCGCGAGAACGTGAAGTTCGCCCCCACCTCCTGCCGCTACAAGATTTACATCATCGACGAGGTCCACATGCTGACCCGGGAGGCGTTCAACGCACTGTTGAAAACCCTCGAAGAGCCGCCCGGCCACGTAATCTTCATCTTCGCGACAACGGAAACCCAGAAGGTGCCGGCGACAATCCTTTCGCGCTGCCAGTGCTTCGACTTTCGGCGGATTCCGCTCAGACAGATCACCGAAAATCTGAAGATCATTGCAACGGCCGACGGGATAAAGATCAGCGACACCGGCCTCGCCTGGATCGCCGAGGCGGGGGACGGAAGCCTGCGCGACTCGCAGAGCATCTTCGACCAGGTGATCTCCTACGCGGGATTCGAGATCGCGGATCCCGCGGTGGAGGAGATTCTCGGCCGCTCCGACCGGCGCTACCTCTTTCTGCTCTCCGGGGCGGTCCTCGCGCGGGACGCGGGCTGCTGCCTTCGAATCATCGACGAGGCCTACTACGCTGGTCTCGACATGCGTTATTTTTATCAGACGCTGCTTGGCCACTTCCGAAACCTGCTCTTCACCGCGATTGCGGGGGAGAAGGCGCCGCTGGTCGATCTGCCTGCGGAAGAGGCGGCAAAACTTAAGGGACAGGCGGCGGGGCAATCGACGGAGACGCTCCAGCGCTATTTGGAGATCCTGATGGCCGAGGAGGAGAACGTCCGCCGGAGCCAGAATCCGCGGCTAAATTTGGAGGCGATCCTCTGCCGGATGGCTTTCCTGGAGCCGATGATCCCGATCGAGGCGGTTCTCGCCCGGATGGAGGGGCTGGAAAGGCGCCTTGGGAGCGGATCGACAGCGGGAAGCACAAGCGGTTCGGGCGGGGGACGCGCGGCGGAAAACCGGGGAGAGGCGGCAGCCAGGCCGGGAACCTCAACAGTCTTAGCAAAACCAACCAACCCGGGAGACGCTGCAGCGGTCTATCCGACAGCGAACCGTGAAATGGGGGCCGATCGCGGTGCGGAGGGCGACGTTTCCATTGCTGGAGAAGCAGGAGAATCTGCCAACAGCGGAGACGGCGGGGCCACCGGGACGGACGGGCTACACCCCCGGCCTGCGGAAAAATCTGCCGCTGACAGGGGCGGCAATGTATTGCAGGTGGGAGGCCAAAGCCTCGAGCAACCGGGCGACAGCGCGGCTTCGACGACGGCAGCTACGGCTGCTGCGGAAGAGCGCGCACCCTACCGCAGCGGCGACGGAACTGGCGGCGGCGGAATCCCAGGAAAGGACTGGCAGGGATACAGGGCGTTCTTGAAGCGTCAAGACCCTGCCCTTTCCGCAAAGATCGAATCGGGAAAGTGCCTCTGCTGCGAACCGG
>CAIUXU010000151.1 GCA_903903205.1 uncultured Syntrophobacterales bacterium | reverse complement strand
GATCTTGCGGTCCTGGGGGGTGTTCCGTGTCACATCGGTGTCCAGCAGGTAGAGCGAGATGCGCCCCACATGGACCTCCCAGATGTTGGCAAAAAGCGTCCTGCCTGGCAGGTCTAGGGAGATCTGTACGGCTTCCCCCCGGTCGTTCTGCACGATTTCCAGCGGCAGCCGGGAAAAATCGTTTTCCGGATACTCCGCCGTCTGGGCGCCGTTCTTGTCGATCACCTGTTTGAAAAATCCGTTCTTGTAAAGGAGGCCAACGCCGACCAGCGGGATGTTCAGATCGCTCGCGGTTTTCAGATGGTCTCCGGAAAGCGTTCCGAGACCGCCGGAGTAGATGGGCAGGCAGTCGTGGAGCCCGTATTCGGTCGAGAAGTAGGCGACGGGTGACGACCATTTCAGGCCGTTTGGCGGCCCGATCAGCGGAGAGGGCGTCTTGTCGTTCATATATTTGTCGAACTGTTGGAAAATCTGCCCATAGAGGTTCAAGTAGCTTGCGTTTTCCGAAGCCTCCTGGAGTCGCCCGGAAGAGACCGTCTCCAGCATCCGGACGGGATTGTTGCTCATTCCCGCCCAGAGTTTGGGGTCCAGAGCGGAGAAGAGTTCCCGGGCGCGCGGGTTCCATGCCCACCAGAGGTTGTGGGCGAGCTCGCGGAGCCTGGCGATATTCGGGGGAAGATTGGCCACCGCGGTGAAGGTCCGGAAGTGCGGTAAAACGGAGACGGTCCCCGCGAAGATGTGCTTCATCTCGGCTCTGAGATCCTCCGTGGTGTGTTTCTCTTCACGGCTCAGGGATGTTGCAAGGGCCTGGTTGAAAGCCTTCTCATAGCTCCCGAAGAAGTCCTTCCAGTTGGCCCGGGTGGCCGCGGCGCGGGCTCCGACCCGCATGGCCTGAAGATCGGGCATCTCCCGTCCGAGAAAATTGCTGAATATGTCATGCAGGTTGTTCTCGATCGCCTCATCGGGCTGACCCAACCGCTTTAGCATAATGATCCCGCTGTTTTTTCCTACCGCTTGCTGCGCCCAAAGGCCAAAACCGGCCTGGTCGGTTGTTAGCGTCGGCACGGCGTAGGCTGCGCTTTCGAGGGGGGTATAACCCCAGGGTTCGTAGTAAGAGGGGAAGACGCCGAGGTCGCAACCGGCCAACGCCTCATAGTAGGTCATGTTGAGGAAGCCGTCGTGGCCGTTGAGGTAGGCCGGGACGAAAATGACCTGGACCCGGTTCTGCGGAAAATTCTTGAGACCGATGCGCTCGCAGGCCTGGAGGACGGGATCGGAGGCCTCATACTGCAACCGGTGGCTCGCAATGGGCGGATTCCCCGGGTCGGGTTTGGCGTCGTCGCTCTTGAGAGAGGGGATCAGATCCGTGTAGGCGGCGAGGACAAAAACATAGGCGAGGACGGTCTGGTCCGGCCCCATCTCCTGGTTCAGCCGACCGAGGGCCGACAAAAAAATGTCAACCCCTTTGTTGTGGAATTCGCCGCGTCCGGAGATCATCATGATCCTGGTGTTGGCGGGGAAATCCCTTCCAAGGAAACGGGTTGCGGCTGCCAGCAGTTTCTCTCTGGATTTCAGAGCGGCTGTCCGGTCGGCTGCAAGGTCGGGGATATTTTCGATGTCGAGGCCGTTTGGTGTGATCAGATCGGGGGGTCTGCCGAGAAAGTTTTTCGCCTCCGAGGCGGTAATCTCGCTGACCGTGGTGAAACAGTCTGCCTCGCGGGCCGCTACCGTCTCCATCGAGCACTTGGCGATGATGTTGTGGGCGCTCGCCTCCCGCTGTGGCGAAATATGCTCCATCGCCGTGTAGATGTCCATCCCGTGGGCTGCCAGGGTTCTTCCGAGCGTCGTGGCGTGCGTGGTAAAGACGGTGCCGATCTCCGGCGCCCGTTTCTTGAGACCGAGAAGGCCGGCCCCCGTCATCCATTCGTGGAACTGGGCGACAGACCGCATTCCCTGGGGT